>NZ_JAYGHC010000044.1:22956-42893 GCF_034932285.1 Cronbergia sp. UHCC 0137 | reverse complement strand
GAGTATACCTTTAGAGGTAATTAAACAAGTGGCATCAGATAATTGAGTAATAGTAGTGTATGTATCTTAGACTATAGCTGGCTCTAATTGTTAGAATCAAGGAAACAATTAACAATGTAAAAATATGAAGCTAAGAGTAATTCTAGAACCTAGTGATGAAGGTGGCTACACCGTTTATGTTCCTTCCTTGCCTGGTTGTATCAGTGAAGGGGAAAATCTTGATGAGGCATTAGCAAATATTCAAGAAGCTATAGAGTTATACCTTGAACCTGTAGAAAACGAATTTTCCACTCAGGAAGGTATCATTGTTCGAGAGTTGGTTCTATGAGTAAAGTTCCCAGCCTTCCATACACTAAAATCATAGCTGCTCTAGAACGAGATGGATGGATTGTGGTTCGTCAACGTGGTAGCCACATTCGATTAGAGAAAGAACTGACTGATGAAGTCCTTAAATTGACAGTTCCGGCTCATAAGCCTGTTAAACGCTCTACTCTTGCACATATTTTGAAACAAGCCCACACTGATGTTGAGCGATTTCTTGATCTCCTATGATGTGCGATCGCCTATCTCAACACAGGCAAATGTTGGGTTTCCTTGCGTCAACCCAACCTACAATTTTTTGGGTGAACTGTATTTAGTTACATCTCCGATTCAGTATTTGGGGTAGATAAGCCTTCAAAGGCAGGACAATAACCTTCAAGGGTGACTTTAAAGTTATACAATGGGGAAACAGGATTCCAACACCTCTGGCCTCTTTGGTATCTACAAGTACCGCAGCAGTCGGTATCAAACCATGTATGTCCGCTATTTTGGTTGAGTAGTTCTCGTTGAGATAACCCCCGCAGGACTAATTCTTCTCCTTGCCAACGAGCTTCAATTAAACCCGTATCAGCGAATTGTTGCCAACGGGGATCGGCTGTCACTAGATCGGGAAGGGTAACGGTGATGACTGTTCCTAATTCTGTGAGTTCCCCTTCATAGTTGGTTTCTGGGGCAGATGGTTGTAAAAATGTTTCCCCGATTGGTAATTCTACTAAAATACCAGCAGCAGGAGAATGGACATGATAGCGATTTTGTAATTCTTCTAAACCTGTTAGGTCTGCTAAATAAGCAGGAGAACCGTGAACAAAAACGACGTGCTGGGGTCGTAAATTATGAATTAGTTGTGTTGTCCCTGGTCCATCACTATGTTGAGCTAAAAGATAATTTTCGATGGTGGTGGGTGCTAAATATTGTTGATTAACTTGGATATTTATTTTTTCTGGGAGGAGAATTAGCCAAGGTGTGCTGTTAGATTGACAATATTTATTTAAATCTGCTGTTGAATCGGTGAGGACAATACAGGGTGAGTTAGCTAAATCCGCGATATTTTCGGCTTTTAAGCGTCTTACACGGGGTTTGATTCTTTCATCCCAAAATAGAGGTTGATGACGGGCAAAGTTTTGAACTGAGGATGGGAGGTGGGGTAATAATTCTAAGTAGGCATCACAACCAACGGCCACAGCACCATCTACCCAGATATCTAAATTTTTACCGGTGAAGTGGTGATGAGAGCGTAAAAGCATCAGTAGTTCTTGTCCTAACCCTAAAGCGGGTGTGGGTAAGATTACAGAAGTGCGATCGCTAATGGCTCGATCAATCCGTTCTGCTAGTTGATTTTCTTGGTGACGACGGTGGGGATGACGGGATGTACCATAACTGCCTTCAATTACTAACACATCCAAATTTAAACCCCGTAATTCTTCTAAACGTAAACCTTCCACCAGACGGGAATTAGATAGGAAAAAATCGCCAGTGTAGAGTAATTTATAAGCCTTCTGGAGGGTGTTATAGGTGAGGAGAATGGCTACAGCCCCCGGTAAATGACCTGCGGGAAATAATTCGACAATTAAACCCTCTTGGATTTCGATGGGCGATCGCAACGGCAGCGCGTGACAAAATGAGGGATTTTCTGGAAGCTCTTGATCTAGCCAATTGAGTGGTAATAACTTGCTTGTCACCTCACTGGCATAAATAGGTAGCAGAGGGAAAGCCTGATGGAGCGATCGCAACCCCCTAGCATGATCTGGATGGGCGTGACTAATTAATACTAAATCTGCTGGTAGTGGTGAACTGCCCTTTCGTGCCGATTTAGTTAATCCCCTAGCCAACACAGAAACATCCGTTAAACCTAAGTCTAACAGAATACGGTGTGGACCCATCCGCACCAATAAACACACACCCTCATCTTGATGCTGGACACTATAGGGAAAACATTCCAACTCATGAGCCGATTCTCCAGCATTAGGGCGAGTGAATACCGATAGATCATCCCTCATAGCTCTGCCCTCAAACTTTTTTTAATTCACCAAACTCTGGTTTTAATGGGCAGAACCATTACCATGATAGTTTTCTGAGTCATAAAACCCATTTTTTGTCCCGAAAAACAAACACGCCAGTGTAAATACAACTGTCAATACCACTAAAATCAATTTTACGTCCATTTGTCTATATACCCTTGACTAAAGACTTTTTTATCTTAATAGTTGATTTTTACATCCTGATCAAATCACTAGAAAATCTTTACTATGCTGGGGTAGATAGGGCAAATTTACACCAACCATTTTTTTTCAAGACTTTGCAACTTACCTGTCCATCTTTATAATATAGTATCCCTCATCCACAAAATTATGGCTGTTGCCACAAGAAACACTTGGTTTAAGCGGAATTTTTCTATGCCAGTAAAGCAACCTTCCGCACATCTCAAAACAAAGACAGAAAAAACCTCTTCCCCTTCTGCTAAACCGACAATAGCAAATTCTCCAGTAAATTCCCTAAAAAGGCGTAGTTCGCACAAAAATCTATCGGATGATTCCTTGAATGCCGGGATGAGCAGACAATCAAATAAACAGATACCTGTAGTACCAACCGCTGAGGCTGTACCTATTTGGTTACACAACTTGTATCATATCCATCGTTATTCATCAATGGGAGCATTTTTGTTGGTGGCAACGACCTTGGTAATTTATGGTTTTACTGTATATTCCCAAGAGCTTTGGAGTAATTCTTATCGACGCTTGAAAAATCTCCAACGTTATGAACGACAGTTAAATACAACTAATGCGACATTAACCAGTAAAATGGCTCAGGAAGCAGAAAAGCCAAAAACCGGACTGGTATCACCAACTCCTCAAGGCACGATTTTTTTACCATCTGCCTCTCCTGATCCTATTTCTCAATCATCTAAAACAATTCTCAATTCTGAACTACAACTGCAAACTCCCGCACCTTTGGGATACTAACATGAAAGGGCAAATGGGGAAGGGTAAAAATAACCCAATGCAGAAATTACCAAAAAGGAATTTCCAAAATTTGCAGAATTTAGAATTTCAACGTCCAAGGAGAGTTTCTAGCCCAGGGACGGATGAAAAAGTCGCTGGGAAAAATGAAGATTATATCCCCAAAATTCAGTCTCGATTGTTGATAGTGTGGGGGATTTTAATTGCTGCGGGTTTAGGCTTGGCTTTCAGCGTATATCAATTACAAATTGTCCAGGGAGCAAAACTAACAAAAAGGGCGCGAAACCAACAAATGGTGAATTTACGTCCTTTTATGCCCCGTCGTCCCGTGATAGATCGGACTAATAGTATTTTGGCAATTGACCGTCCGGTTTATACTTTATATGCCCATCCTAAATTATTTGGTAGATCTAATGAAGAAATGGCAAAACAAATTGCCCCGATTATTAATAAAGATGCGGCTGAGTTAGTCAAGATATTTAAAAATAAGAGAAGCGGAATTATAGTTGTATCTGCCTTGTCAGAAGATATTGCTGATCGTTTAATTTCTTTGAGGCTGGATGGTTTAGAGTTTATTCAAAAATACTCCCGATTTTATCCCCAAGATGATTTGGTAGCTGATGTGGTGGGCTATGTTAATCTTGACCGTCGTGGTCAGGCTGGTGTGGAATATAGTCAGGAAAAGTTTTTGGAACGTGGAGGAGAAACGGTGCGGTTGAGTCGATCTGGGAATGGTTCGTTGATGCCAGATCATGCACCGGAGGGATTTTTGCATTTTGATGATTTTCAGTTGAAATTGACAATAGATAGTCGGTTACAACGGGTTGCCCGTGCTGCTTTGAAAAAACAAATTGACACCTTTAAGGCTAAACGGGGGGGTGTGATTGTGATGGATGCAAATGATGGTTCTATACTGGCTTTGGTGACTCAACCTACCTACAATCCCAATAAGTATTCTCAATCGGATATTTCTCTGTTTAGAAACTGGTTGGTGGCGGATTTGTATGAACCGGGATCAACATTTAAGCCGTTGAATATAGCGATCGCTCTGGAAAATGGTGTAATTCAACCAGAGGATGTTTTTAATGATCCAGGAACAATCAAAGTGAGCGATCGCACGATTAAAAATGCCGAAAGAACAGGTTACAGAAGGTTAAATATTGCTGAAATTCTCCAAACATCTAGCAATGTGGGCATGGTACAAATAATTCAGCGTTTGAAGCCCTCTTTGTACTACAACTGGTTAGAACGTTTAGGTATAGGACAAAAAATTGATACGGATTTGCCCTTTGAAGTCGGTAGTCGGCTTAAAAATCAAGAGGAATTTATTAACTCATCCATTGAACCAGCAACTACTTCTTTTGGACAAGGGTTTTCACTGACTCCATTACAGTTAGTGCAAATGCACGGTGCGTTAGCTAATGGTGGTAAGTTGGTTACACCACACGTAATTCAAGGGTTAATTGATAGCAAAGGACAAATGCACCATTCACCCGATTTCCCCAAACCCCGGCAAATTTTTTCGTCTACTACTGCTCAAACTGTAGTCGAAATGATGGAAACTGTGGTTGATCAAGGTTCTGGTAAAGCTGCAAAAATTCCTGGTTATCGCATCGGTGGCAAAACCGGCACAGCCGAAAAAGCCAGTCCTAAAGGTGGTTACATTAGTGGTGCAAGAATCACCAGTTTTGTGAGTATTTTACCAGTGGAGTCTCCCCGTTATGTAGTTTTGGCTGTGGTAGATGAGCCAAAGGGAGCAAATGCCTATGGTTCTACTGTGGCCGCACCTATTGTTAAAACTGTGATGGAAACTTTAATTCCCATTGAACAAATTCCTCCTAATCCAGCAAAATAATCAGGATGAGTTTTAATTATTTTGTAGGACTTACAGCAAATTGTCATCAAATGTACCACAGATGGAAGAGGAATTAAACGCAGATTAACGCAAATTAACGCAGATGAAGGATCAATTCCAGATTATTTTTGTGGTGGGTTTAATCCAAAACTGCTGTAAATATCGTTCGCGTAGCGTGCCGCTTAATCTGTATAAGAAATGAGGCAAAAATTTTAACATTATTACAAAATATTGTCTCTTTCCCGTGTTCCCTGTTCCCTCTTGCCAACTGGTAATTTATTGAAGAGAAACCACCATAATTCTAATCCAATTAAACCTAAGCCGCCAACAGTGACAGCTATTTTTAATGCTAAAGGTTGCTCAATTTGGTGGAATTGATTAATTTGTTCTGAGTGAGAATCTGGCATTGTGGCTGAAACTGTGCTTGATGTGATTAATATTAACCCAGCAAGACTTCCCAAAAGGTTTTTTTTGTTCAACATTTAATTTTTAGTTCCTGGTTGAAAATTACGCAATCGTAAAGCATTGGTGACTACAGAAACAGAAGAAAAAGCCATTGCTGCACCGGCAATAATCGGATTGAGTAACCAACCGAAGATCGGGTAAAGAATACCTGCGGCAATGGGAATACCAATGATATTGTAAATAAAGGCAAAAAATAGATTTTGCTGAATATTATTGATGGTCGCACGACTGAGTTGAATAGCGGTGACTATTCCTTGTAAATCTCCAGAAATTAAGGTGATATCACTAGCAGCGATCGCTATATCAGTCCCCGTACCAATAGCAATCCCTACGTCTGCCTGTGCCAGTGCTGGGGCATCATTAATGCCATCCCCTACCATGCCAACTATTTTAGATTGCAGAGATTTGATCATGGCGGCTTTTTGGTCTGGTCGAACTTGGGCAAAGACTTGAGTAATACCGACTTGGAGAGCGATCGCTTCCGCAGTATTACGATTATCTCCTGTTAACATTACTACCTCTAAACCTAGTTTTTGTAAAGCCTTCACTGCTACAATTGAAGAAGGTTTCAAAGCATCAGCAATACCCATAATTCCTGCTAATTCCCCATCTACAGCCAGCCAAATCACAGTTTTACCTCCACTTTCCCAACCATCTTGATATTGTTGGAGGGCATCGGTATTGATTCCCAATTCTGTCAACCAGTGTTTTGTCCCAATCTGCACCAAATGTTCATTTACTATGCCTTGCACACCACTACCAACCACAGCTTCAAAATCTCCAACTTCTGCCAAATTTACCCCTTGAGATTGGGCATATTTCACCACTGCTTCCGCTAAAGGATGTTCAGAATATTTTTCAACTGTTGCAGCTAATTGTAATAACTCAAGTTCGTAATTATTGGCTGTTCCTTTAATAGTAACAAAATTTGTAACCGTCGGTTTACCTTGAGTTAAAGTCCCCGTCTTATCTAATACTATAATTTGAATTTTGTGGGCTAACTCTAAACTTTGAGCATCCTTAATTAAAATTCCATTTTCTGCACCTTTACCAGTTCCCACCATCACAGAAGTAGGTGTTGCTAAACCCAAAGCACAGGGACAGGCAATGATTAAAACCCCAACTGTCGTGATAGTAGCCAGGGTGAGATTACCCATGATATTAAACCAAATCACAAAAGTAGCGATCGCGATCGCTATCACCACAGGCACAAACCACCCTGTTACCCGATCTGCTAACCTTTGAATTGGGGCTTTAGAACCCTGTGCATCTTGTACTAATTTGACAATTTGCGCTAAAAATGTGTCCTTTCCTACTCTTGTTGCCCGAAATTTAAAACTACCAGTTTTATTAATTGTCGCCCCAATTACCTCATCTCCTGTTTGTTTTTTTACTGCTAAACTTTCCCCTGTAACCATCGCTTCATCTACCGTTGAAACCCCCTCAATAACTTCTCCATCAACGGGAATTTTTTCTCCCGGACGTACCAAAATCACATCATTAACTATCACTTCTGAAATGGGAATATCTATTTCCACACCACCCCGAATTACCCTGGCTGTTTTGGGTTGTAGTCCCATCATTTTGCGAATAGCTTCCGAAGTTTGTCCCCTAGCGCGACCTTCTAAAAATCGCCCCAACAAGATTAAGGTAACAACAATTGCTGCCACTTCATAATAAACATGAGCTTCTAAACCTTGGTTAATAAATAAACCAGGAAAAAGTGTGACAATCAAAGAATATAAATAAGCTGCACCAGTTCCCAAAGCAATCAATGTGTCCATTGTCGCCGTATGGTGTTTAAGAGACTTCCAACCGCGAGAATAAAAAGATCCCCCACACCAAAATTGAATCGGTGTTGTTAATACCAACTGTACCCAAGAATTATGTAAAATTTCGGGAATGAAAGGCAATTTCAACCCAGTCATCATTGGTAAAGAACCCACAAATAAGAGAATGCTAATCACACCCCCCACTGCCAATTTTCGCTTCAATTCCTGTTGTTCTGCTAATTGGCTAGTTTTTTCTCCATCATCATCTTCATCAGTTACAGAATAAGAAGAATAACCCGCAGATTCAATGGCAGTTTGAATTTCTGCTAAATTGGTCTTGTGGGAATCATAATTAATAGTGGCTTGGTTTGCTGCAAAATTAACATGACAATCGATCACCCCAGAAACAGCAAGAATCGCCTGTTCAACGTTGTTAGCACAAGCAGCGCAACTCATACCCCGGAGTTTAAGAGTGAGATTATTCATAATATTTAGTAGTGAGTAAATAGGGGCAAAAATCCTGACACATCCCTCTCCTTGCTAAGGCTACCGTGTACACACAAGTCCTGTTAACATTAAATCGGCGGTTAGAAACCGCAACTACACAGGCATAGCGCGTAGCGGATTCCCGTAGGGAAGGCCACCTCCGTGGGTTAAAAATAAGTAGTTTTTCTTCAGTCCACGCAGGTGGACTTTGTTTGTGTAGCCGTGATTTCTAATCGCCAGGGCTTGTTTTAGGTAATCAGATCACTTGTGTGTACACCGTAGTCCTTGCTAAGGAGAGGGACAGATTTTGCGTTGCAAAATCAGGGTGAGGTGTTTTGAAATTTATTGGTCATTGAGTAAGTTTGATCTAACTTCATGACAAAGCTTTCACGTCCCTATTCTGTTATGCAGGAGGATAACCAGCAGCAACCAAAGCTTCCTTAATTGATGTTTCTGAAGCTTGAGTTTCTACACTTACCAATTTGGTTGTTGTATCAGTTTCAACTGTGGCATTACTATCAATAGCTTTAACTGCATTGGTAATATTAGTGGCACAAGCAGAACAAGCCATTCCGGGAACAGTGAGTTTGATAGACATAGGTTTCAACAATTAAATAATAAACAAATCAAGATCCTGTGGTTTTTTTCCCCTTATCAGGAAGGATTGAGGGCATTTCCACCCAAAAATAGATAATTTGTATTGCTTTGTTACCAATTTTGGGTTTAGAGTCCTGCTAAATTCATCTTATACTCTCTAGTTGGCTGGAGGGTCTAGAGATTAGTTTGTTTATCGGAGAAATTTAGGATTTACGCACAAGTCACTGGAAAATAAACCACAGAGGCACAGAGTTCACAGAGAAATAAGATTTTGAGAAATATTTTGCGTAAGTCCCGAAATTAATTTCTCACCATATCTTCAGAACTGGAAACTTGGACTTAGGAACGCGGTCTTGGAGGTTTTCTCCATGAACTACTGTCGCGAGGAACGCAAAGTAAAGAAGAAAGGTAATCTTTTCTGTATCGTAGTAATAGCCGATTAAATATATTGATTAGTGAATATGCAAATACAAACACCAGATTGGGTTAAACACGCAGTTTTTTACCAAATTTTCCCTGATAGATTCGCTAAAAGCCAACAACCGCGCAAACGCTTATTACATAATGTCAAATGGGAAGCTTGGGAAGCTATCCCCACACTCCAAGGTTATAAAGGTGGAGATTTGTGGGGGGTTTTGGAGGAATTAGACTATATTCAAAGTTTAGGAATTAACGCCATTTACTTTACACCCATCTTTCAATCTGCTTGTAATCACCGCTATCACACCCACGATTACTACCAGGTTGACCCACTATTGGGAGGTAATGAAGCATTTAAAGAATTGCTAGAGGCAGCACACCAACGAAATATTAAAGTAGTTCTAGATGGGGTATTTAATCATGCTAGTCGGGGATTTTTCTTTTTTCACGATATTTTAGAAAATGGACCCCATTCACCCTGGGTAAATTGGTTTAAAATTCAAGACTGGCCGCTTGCACCCTATACAGGAGATTTACCTGCTAATTACGTTGGTTGGGCAGGAAATCGGGCTTTACCAGTATTTAACCATGATAACCCAGAAGTACGGGAATATATTATGGAAATTGCCGAATATTGGTTGAAATTCGGTATTGATGGTTGGCGTTTAGATGTACCTTTTGAAATTAAAACTCCTGGTTTTTGGCAAGAATTTCGTCAACGAGTCAAAGCAATTAATTCAGAAGCTTATATTGTGGGAGAAGTTTGGGGAGATTCCCGTGAATGGTTAGATGGGACTCAATTTGATGGTGTAATGAATTATTTATTTGCCGGTCCAACTATTGCTTTTACCGCCGGCGATCGCGTAATTTTAGAACAGGTGCAAAGCCGTGACTATCAACCCTATCCACCCTTATTTGCTCATGAATACGCCGCTAAAATTCAAGCATTACTAGCACTTTACCCCTGGGAAATTCAGCTAACTCAACTCAATTTACTCGCAAGTCACGATACAGCCAGATTAATGACTATTGCTGGTGGTGATGTAGCAAGTGTAGAATTAGCGACTTTATTATTACTCACCTTTCCCGGTGCTAGTAGTATTTACTATGGCGATGAAGTCGGTTTACCAGGAGCAATTGATCCTGATTCTCGTCGGGGATTTCCCTTAAAAGCTAACTGGAATTTGGAGATATTAAACACCCATAAACAATTAATTTCTCTGCGTCATCAATACCCGGCTTTGCGTACAGGTAGTTATCAAGTTCTCTATGCTGAGGGAGCATTATATATCTTTGCTAGAACCTTGGGAACAGAGGAATTAATTATTGCGGTGAATGTAGGAACTGCATCTGCAAAAGCTAATTTTGATTGTAGTAATTTACAAAATCAACCCAATCAAATTTTATTTGGAAATGCAGAACTTGAATGGAAGAATACAGTCCTTTCTGTAAGTCTTCCCCCCCGGACTGGTTGTATTTTGGGCTAGGTCGGTTAAGCTAAAAACATTAAATCAGGTAGGTTGAGTTGAGGTTAGGAAACCCAACATTTACGGGCTTTTGTTGGGTTTCACTGTCGCTTAACTACAAAAACTGTTCCCTCTTACCGACTGGTCATTTAGCATAACAAGTACCGTAGAGCCAATTATTGTTCTGTTTGAGAATTGAGTTTTTTGGCTTTGATTTCGTTTAAGTGTTGGATGAGTTTTTGAGCAGTTTCATTGGAGGAGCTAGACTCGTTGGCGCTGAGTTCCGTCTGAGTATTATTTGGGGTTTCTGGTTCAGATACCCTAGAAGATTCAGGAGTTGGAACTGGCTTTAATTTTGTTGGTTCAGATACCCTAGAAGATTCGGGAGTTGGAACTGGTTTTAATTTTATTGGTTCAGATACCCTAGAAGATTCGGGAGTGGGAACTGGTTTTAATTTTGTTGGTTCAGAAACCCTAGAAGATTCAGGAGTTGGAACTGGTTTTAATTTTATTGGTTCAGATACCCTAGAAGATTCGGGAGTTGCAACTGGCTTTAACTCAGAAGCGGAATTAGAACTATTGCTACTACTCCTACTACTATGTTTAAACTGTAAGTGGAATGGATAAGAAGTAGTAGCTTGTTTAATCCCTTTAGGTGGATTAGCGTTAAAAAATTCTCTAGCTTTAGCTTGCAATTCTGGGGAAATTGAGCGGTCTTGGAACTTAATCTCTAAGACTTTACCATCAGCATCTACAACTAATCTACCTAAAACATTACCTTCTAAACCTGCTTTTTCAGTAGAGACTATTTCACGAATCACCCCTTGTTCTTGAGCATTGGGGTATTCTTGCTGGATGTCTTTTCTGAGAGAACTGTAAGAGTTGAGGTGTGCGAGTAACTGTTCTGTAGATTTTGTTGGTGACTGGTTATCTGTGGGAAGTTGTTCGGTGGCAGCTTTTGGAGATGATACGCTTTTTTTGGCTAAAGCTAAAGCCAATCTTTCTTGTGTGACTAAAGGCTGTTCAGTTAAAGGTAGAGATTGGGGATTTTGTGCAATTGGTATTGTATTATCATTTATTTGGGTTTGTTGCCCATCACTAAATCTCTGTGTTGTGGTGGGAGTAACATCAATGACTTCAGGAGAAGGATTTTGTAGTGGCTCTCCAATTATTTGATTGTCTGCTTGGACTTGGGGTAATTTGTTAATATCTAATGGCGGAGTTTCCTGAATGCTGGCACGGGGGGCATCAATAAAAGGCGAATTGGCCGGAGAAAAACTACTTTTAGCCTTAAAATCTGAAATTTCGGCTCGGAAATTCTCTCTGGTATACTTCTCAATGGACTGTCTTCTGGGTAAATAGGAGAGTGTATATTGGTTAGCTGATGGTGGTAGTGGAGGTAATATTTGCTGACTAGGTGAAGGTGGTTGTAATAGGGGTAATGTTGATTGTCCTGGCAAGTTTAAGGGAGGTAGCTCCGATTGTAGTGGTAGTTTGGGTTGTGGTAAAGCTACTTGGTTGGTATTAGGAGGTTGGGGTAAGCGACTTTGATCTGCTTGACTCAATTCAATCAGTCCAACTGCTTGTGATGTATCTACTTGTTTAGGTTTATTGGAATCGACTGGCATTAATGGCACAATCAAGGCAATAGCACCGTGGATTCCGAGAGAAGCTATAGCGGCTATGCCAGTGGGTTGGCTTAAAGCTTCTGGTATATTCTTCAGTAAGGAGACGTAAGACATAACTGTTATCGTTCACTCAACTCAATTTATAGTTAACTAAGACTACAGGGAATTTAAAATCCTGATCAATTAGGCTTTTTGTTTATTGTGTAGCTGCCCTGGGGGGTATGATATTTTTATTGCCGTTTTTTAATACTAGCAATTTAAGATTTCAAATTATCTTGCTATTTTTAAGAGAGGGGTATCTGTTAACTCTAACCAATAATAACTTCTTGAGTTGATATAGGAAACAGGAAAATTAGGGTTTTTTTAAGTTTTTATTTTGTCAGGGTAAGTGAGTGATGCCAGATGGGGAATTTAGGCTGATTCCCTCAAGTAGTCAATAACCCTACTATTTAGTTTAAGTCAGTTTTTATTTTTAATGCTGTACACAGAATATCGTTTTAGTTTATGCCATTACCAACAGTCATTTTACCTGGTTACTTAGAAAGTGCGATCGCTTATCTTCCCTTAGAAAAATCCCTCCAAAAGTTGGGTTTTCCATCCATGACTGTTCCTTTACGCCGAAGGGACTGGGTGCCTCTAATTGGTGGTAGACCTGTAACCCCAATTATACAGCAATTAGATCGTACAGTCCAGCGAGCTTTAGATCAATATAATACCACCCAAGTTAATTTGATCGGTCACTCTGCCGGTGGCTGGATATCCCGAATTTATCTGGGAGAAAAACCCTATGGAGGTAGTCCCCAAGTGTCACCATCTGTATGGTTAGCTCACCCCTGGGTTGCTAATCTAATAACGTTGGGGACACCTCATGTTAGTCAAGAACGGTGGACGAGGTGGAATTTAGACTTTGTTAATAATAATTATCCCGGAGCTTTTTATCATGATGTCCGTTATGTCTGTGTAGCTGGCAAATCTATCTTTGGTGAAAGAAAACGAGGAAGTTGGTTAGCTTTCAGCAGTTATCAATTAACTTGTGGTGATGGGAATACCTGGGGAGATGGAATTACACCAATTGCATCTGCTCATTTACAGGGTGCGGAAAATATCGTGATTGAAGGAGTTCGACATTCTCCTAAGAGTCAGGGTCTTTGGTATGGTTCACCAGATATCTTAGCAGATTGGGTTAAGTATTTGAGTTAAATATCCTCAAAACTCCTGGAACATGGACTAAACCCTTACCCATAGAATCAAATTATTAAATCATGTTAAGTATAAATAGAGAAAAATTGAAAAAATCACAAAAACTCATGTATAATGTACCTTCGATATGGGTATATGACCATTTTCTTCATCAACTTTTTTCATCAACTAGGTAAACACTGTGACACAGGCTTCGTCTTCTTGGCAGCAATTAATTAACCAGCTTCCAGCGTTAAAAATAGGAAGACCAAAGCAGCGAAATTTAAAGCGGTTATTAGAACCTGGTAAGGTTCTAGGATTTCTCAGCCTGATTGTTGCCATGATACTTTGGAATTGGAAACTGCTGCTGGCTCTTGCTGTGGGGATTGGGGTAATGGGACTAGCTTACTCCATGTCTAAATGGAACTGGCAATTACGCTGGTTAGAAATAGCTCAGTTTTTCAACACTCCTAACACTCGCTTTGCTTTATCAGTGATTATGGGTGGTATTGCTACTGTTATCACGTATATGACAATTGCAATTTGGTTAGATTCTACCAGTCATTGGATTGCTGCTGGTATAATTGTCCAAGGTTTAGGAACACTCTTAACTTTAATTTTATTGGTGTGGCAACTGATTAGTCTACACAACCATCAAGATGAAGAATATTTAGATCAACTACTAAACAATTTAATAGTTGCAGATCCTCTAAAGCGGTTAATTGCTGTACGTCAATTAAGTAAATTGATCAATCGTCAACAAATAGATCCTTCAGTCCAACAAGATATTGTTCAATGCTTAGGACTCCTGCTCAGTCGGGAGGAAGAAACTGTGATTCGTGAAGCAGCTTTCAATAGTTTGCAAGCTTTGGATAACCTATCCATTAGACATATCCGGTAGAGATTGTAGAGCCGAGAATCCCTAAATAAGAAACCTCTCTACAGGGGGGTTTAGGTCACGCATATTTAATTTTTACCAGATGTCTATTAGATAGCTGAGAATTGGGGAGTGGGAAAAAATAACTAATTGCCAGTAAATTTCTGCATATTATGAATTTTCGGGTCAAAATCTCTAGAAAATCTGGTGCTATCATCATAACAAGCACCTGTTAAATTTGCTCCATATAACTTGGTATAGTTAAGCCTAGCTCCCCTCAGATTAGCTTCACGGAGGTTAACACCGCACAAATTAGCTCTAGTTAAATTCGCTTTTGCTAAATTTGCTCTGCTTAAATCTGCACCCCAGAGTTTAGCTTTAGCCAGATTAGCTTCACTTAAATCTGCCCCCCATAAATTGATACCTGGGAAGTAGACATTAATCAGTTTCGCTTTACTCAATTGGGCAGAAGGAAAATATCTCTCCCCTGCGGCATAACGGCGTTTAATTTGCTCAACATTCATATTTTCTTAACCTAATTGTAGCACAAAAAGTTATTTCTATATATTGATTTAGCCACAAAAATAGAACTATTTCTGTTCGTGGGAAAGCATTATAGCAGGAGTTAGAAGGGGCGTATTGCAATACGTCTTTACTTGTCAAAGGAGTTTCATGAATCGCTTAAGCCAAGTTACGCTAATAGCTGAAGCTAAGAGTAGTATTTTCCTTAATTCAGCAGTGTTCTGAAAAACAGCGAAATTTACACCAATAAAAGTTTTTATTATTTATTTATACACGAAAAAGCACCTGAGTTTTTTACGTTCCCAAGTGCTTTTTCGTATAACTTTATACCAGTTCACTTATTTAATGCAACATTTGAAACCCGCGACACTGCTATTTAGCAAAAGCACTGCTAGGATAACTTGTAACAAACATTTGGTGAAGTGGTACCACTCCTTGCACTATTAAGAATAGCTCTTTTTAACACAAATAGCTAGTGTGGATAGTGACACTTTATTAATTGACACTAAATAAAAACAACTCTAGCTAAATGGTAGTAAACAAGACAAAGCTAAACAGCCAGCATTTTGCTCTTTTGGTATCAAAATGCCGGATATTTTACTAAGGTTGTCAATGATGACAGACTATATTTTTAGGAACGGGCAACGAAAATGGTAACATCGACTTAACAGGTTAGGGGGTCAATGTGCCGAATAGAATTAGTTCAGTGGTAGGGTGGGTCAGAAATTCTATCTACCTACTGAGTTAGGATAGCGATCGCTCTTTGGGTTATGATTCAACTAATTCTGTAATTTGGCCGCCTCAGTTGCCGATATTCCCTCACCTTGAGTACCGAAATACCACAAAGCCACAGCAGCTTCAGCACGGGTTACAGGCTTCTTGGGTTGAAATAGTGTCGTATAGCCAAATACCCGGCGAATATTCGCTTGTTCGCCATTCTGAAAATCTGCTAACACTGCTCTTAGTGCCTTGGGTTCAATTTTACCCCCATCTTGAAAACCCCAAGTTTCTTTGACTGCTTCCAAATTAGCCGCAGGTAAGGCTTGGCGAGTATCTAAAGGCACTTTCCATAGTACCAACTGTTCTCGCGTTAAGGGTGCATCAGGACGAAATAAAACGGCTGTAGCATCTCCCGATAAAGAACTGGGAATTAAACCAGCTTCAGCTAATCCCTGAATAGCTGGAAAATCTGGATCTTGGGGTAACACATCTCTAAAAGTTGATGGAGTGCTTTCTGATGCCAAACGGACTTGTTTAGCGGGATTATTGGCATACATGACATTATTAGCAGCAACTAGCCAACGGGCGTATTCCCTACGGGTGATGATTTTACTGGGGTTAAACTGGTTGCTTATGGCGGTAGAATTGCTTTTAGTTGTATCTGGTGTTGTTGAAAAAATCCCTAATTTTGCTAAATCTTGGATATGTTGTTGCCATTGTGCTGGTAATTTATTCAGATCATTAAAGGTCTGAGATGTCAATAAATTAGACTGGCTGGTTGACGGGGTTGCCAAATTAGCATTAGGTGGCACTGGTCCAATAAACTGGGAATTATCTGATTGAGAATTAGGTTGATTTGTCGTGACAATATTGTTAGGAATATAATCAATTTGTAATTCTGTGGCTGTTTGGGGTTGATTGGGTGCAGAATTGGTGACAGATTGGGGCTGAATGGTAACTGTCACCAGTAAATCATTGCGTTTTGCTTCAAAAGAGCCTACATCATCTGTTGGCTGTTGCAAGATTTGCCAGTTGTTGTCTTGAAACTGACTACGGTAAAAGCTGGTAATTAAATTACTAGGATCAGAACTCTGCCAACGAGTCGATACTTTATTTGCTGAGTCGCTAACAGGTTTAACTTCCTCTAGTTTGGCATTGGGATATATGGGTATTTCTTGGGGAAAATCAGCAGGTAGAGCAGTTGTGGCTGTTACTTGTTGCCCCTTAGTTTGACCAAACACAACAGGGTTATTTTCCAAGCGAGGATCTGCGGCCAAAGATTGCTCCAAATTTTTTGCGGCGTTAGTACAGGCTGTTAATGTAGAGAGTAAAACAGCCAAACTCAGAAACATAGCTGGACGTTTACAGGGCAGCACGGGAAATCACACGTTGAATTTTCTCTCCTACAGTAGCATTTGGGAAAGGGAAAGGGGAAATCAAAAGGAAGAGGGCAGGGGGCAGGGGGCAGGGGGCAGGGGGCAGGGGGCAGGGGAGGCAGGGGAGGCAGGGGAGGCAAGGCGCAGGGAGAAAGGTGTTATCTCATACTGTTTGGTTAGGCAAATTTGTGAACTGAAAACCCTTGTAGAGACGTTCCATGGAACGTCTCTACATTCCTTAACCGAAAAGTATTGTTTCTAATTCTTCCTCCTGACTCCTAACTCCGGTCACTGAGCGTAGCCGAAGTGCTGACTCCTTACTCCTTACCCTAAGTAATTTTCTATATCTTCAATTTGGGGTGAGGGGAACTGTTGGATGAGTCGCCAAAGGATGGTGTAGCTGCCATTAGAATGGCGACGGACGGGACGAAAGGCTAGGATAATATCGCTGCTAGGTATTTGTGCTAATTGTTGGCGATCGCGGCTATTCTGGGGGGAAATGATCTCTGGGATTTGGAATTGAACCCAACGCACTAAATAAGTATGATTTAATTCGGCTTTCAAATCAGATAGCAAAACTTGACCTTGAGGCCAATTTTGATTTTTACCTGTTAAAAACCTTCTTTTATCTACCTGCAAAGCTTCTAACCCTGTGGGAGGTTGGTAGTTAAGAAAAAATTCTCCGATGGGACTAGCCACATTTTTTAGGCTTTGATCTAGCTTTTCTAGGGGAATATCGCCCAGATTGGTCATAAAACCATAATCTATTCCTTCAGACCTTAAATTAAAGTGATCACCAACGATTTGAAGTGCTAAACTAATTTTTATATCCCCTTTAGCTTTACTCAAAGACAGAAAGGGATAGGAATCCCTAACACTGGCGGATAATCTGTTCTGGAGTGTGTTCGGCTGATGACGGTAGGCCGAATCTGTTAATACTCGGAAAATGCCCGTGTTTGGTAACTTCAAAAACTGAGCGTAAATTTTTTGTTCTTGGGAATCAATATCGTAAGCAAAACGGTCAAGGGTCGCAGCAGTTTCCTGGGGATGAATAAATTTAGTTTTTGGGGGAAATGCAGTTAGGGCTGCGGCTAAAAATTGATTGGCAGTTTTAAGAGTGATGAGTGCTGCCTCTGGTGGAATAATAGCAGGCTGCATGGGTGGTACATAGTTAGCGATCGCTGTTTTTATGTTCCTACCAACTACTGGTAATGGAGATGAGCCTAAATTTGGTTCTCTGCCAGACAAAGGTGCTGCTAACTTTCCCAGATCAGGATACTGGACTGGAGCAATGGAAAGCACCGGATCTGATAGTCGTTCTCCAGAAACTAGAGGTAGCTGTCTAACCAAGGCCAACTCACCCCTCCGAGACAATAACCGATCTATGACAGGACGAAGCTTAAATAATTCCTGGTTATAAGCGTACAAAGAGCAGTAAATTTGTCCTTGGGACTTATTTAACTTTAAAGCCAAGGACTGCTTAGAGAAATTTCCGCTTGTAGTACAAAAAGTTTTTGGACTGGAGTACCGACGTTTGAGAAAGCTCTCTACAGAATAGGACTGAATAGTTAATTGTCCCCGAACAGATCTAATTTGATTGGGGTCTGGTTCGCTGAGTGCTTTTTCCAAGCGAGCAATCAAATAAATTTGCTGCTGTACGAGCCGACTGGCTGTGTTATAAAATCCCTCATCTGCTGAATCAATAACTAAATTTTGACTCAGATCCGATGGAGCTTGGTATTCCATAGCTAAGGTACTGCTAGGAGTGGTAATGAGCGCCAACGGGAGCAAAAATACCAACAAGATTTTTCTCATGTCAAAAACCTAGATTTGGATAGGGGTATGAAAAATCTAAAATAGATATTAAATTGAGAAAAACAACGAGTATCAACAGCCGTCAGTCCATTTTACTTTCTGTAAAGCGTCGCCAGGTTGTTACCAGTGCTGAAACAAGATTACATGGCAGTTTCCCCGGATCAGCCGATCTATTCTGAGGCTCCACTCCAACTGTTGCTTTTTGTCGATGGACGACCTAAGTCCCGCCAACAAGTACAGCGACTAAGGGGCTACTTAAAAGAATTAGAGGCTGAATATAGTTTTGAACTTGAGATTATTGATGTGGGTCAACAACCTTATTTGGCAGAACATTTTAAGTTAGTGGCCACACCCGCTTTAATCAAAATCCATCCCGAACCCCAGCAAACTCTAGCTGGGAGTAATATCATTACCCAATTGAAAACCTGGTGGCCTCGTTGGCAAGCTACTGTAGACACCTTTTTAAAGATACAGGAAGATTTACAAGAACGGATAGATGAAACTGTGCGGGTGACATCACCCAAATCCACAATTCAGTCGGTCGCTGTTTCTGCTGAACTGATCAAGCTTTCAGATGAAATTTTTCACTTGAAGCAAGAAAAAGAGAAATTGCAAGAACAGCTACAATTTAAAGACCGAGTGATTGCCATGTTAGCCCATGATTTGCGTAATCCGTTGACAGCCGCAGCGATCGCTATTGAAACGCTCCAATCTAACTTTAATTCAGATATGGGGGTGTTTCTGCGCCTTAAACCAGGGATGACGGTACATTTATTAAAACAAGCCCGTCATCAAACTCGGATTATTGATCGGATGATCGCTGATCTGTTGCAAGTGGGTCGGGGTAAGGATACGGAATTGCCGATTACACCGCAAAAAGTGGAATTAGGGCAACTGAGTTTGGATATATTAGCAGAATTGCGCGATCGCTATCTGGCCAAATCCCAAACTATAGATACAGATATTCCCTCAGACCTACCCCCTGTGTACGCAGATCCAGAACGGATTCGCCAAGTGTTAGTCAATCTTTTAGATAATGCCATCAAATACACCCCTGCTGGTGGCACTATTAGTCTCGCTGGGTTGCACCGTACTACCCAAAAAGTGCAGTTTAGTATTGGTGATACCGGTCCTGGTATTCCCCAAGAAAACCGCGATCGCATTTTTGAAAATCACTTCCGTCTACAACGGGACGAAGCCACAGAAGGCTATGGAATTGGTCTTTGTCTATGTCAACGCATCGTTAGAGCGCACTACGGTCAAATTTGGGTAGACTCAGCCCCCAATGGTGGAGCATGGTTTCACTTCACATTACCAGTTTATCCATTATAAGTAGTCGGACAAAATTAAATTCATTCGTTAAGAGAGGGAACAGGGAACAGCGGTTCGGCTACGCTCACCGACCAGGAACAGGCTTGCCCTGAGCGCAGTCGAAGGGGAACAGAAAAACCAGTTGTGTAATTAATTTTGTCTCATTACTT
>NZ_JAYGHC010000044.1:12126-22853 GCF_034932285.1 Cronbergia sp. UHCC 0137 | reverse complement strand
CCTTAGGGGAACGGGTCAGGGGGGTTGCCTAAGTCCTATTATTGCTATAATCGCATGGGAGTAGATTTATAAAAACTAAAATCTAAAATCTATAATTTAAATGCCAGATCCATTAATGTATCAACAGGATAACTTTGTTGTTCTAGAGGCAAACCAAGCCGAACAATTTCTCACAACAGCAGAGTTATTAGAAAAACTCCAAAATATCTTGCAGCATAAGCAACTTGAAGATTTACCACCAGATGTACAAAAGTTTGCATCTGTGGCAGATCAAGCACAATATTTACTCAATACCAGTTGTGAGTTAGATATTGAACCTGGACATTATTTTCAGTGGTACGCAGTACGTTTAGAAAAGTAGTTTCACTTTAAAAGGTAAAAAACTATAAATGTCAACTTGATCTCAATTCGGCGGTTAAAAACTGAATTTTCCCTTAGTCCACGGAGGTGGACTTAGTTTGTATAGAAGCGGTTTCTAACCGCCGATTCTTTCTATGCAGTAGTGATTAATGCTAGTTCAATTTTATTTTCACTAGGTTGTGTAATTTTAACCTCAACGTTTGGAGCAAAATATTTTGTCATTCTCTCATGCCTCTCTTGCCAAATATCCATGGAAATGAGGGGAGAATCAAACTCTAATATTAAACAATAAGCGCCATTAACTTCTGTTTCTCGCAAACTGGTAATTACTGGTCTTTCTTCATCACTAGGATTTAAATCTAGGTAATCAAGGGCGCGATCTAAATGAGCTTCTTGACCGTAACAAAATCGAGTGATATCTGTGCGGAGTTTGTTTTGAGTTACGGTTGCTTGCTGTTGCCGTAATGTTAAAACTGATGGTGTGGTAGTTTGGCTGAAGGGTATGGGTTTGAGTTCATTGGCTTTGAGTGCTAGTCCTCCCAAAAATAACGGGAAGCCATAAAAAAATCCTACTAAGTTGAGAGTGGCATTATCAGCACCATAAGCGATGAACCCAACGATAATTAGTATACTACCAATGGTTAAACCCAGTGTTCCCAGAGAAATTTTGCCGAGCATGATCTTAAATGAGTATAATTTTTCACAAATTACTTTAATTATAGACCTACTCGGTAAATGTAATTCATGAATTGCCCCTACTTCCGTTATGTTTTGCGTAAATCCTGAAAAAAATAGAATACTTAGCCACTTTTGCGTTAGCTTAAATTTGAAGATAGTCAAATAGTGGAAAAAACAATGGATACTCAGACAATAAAAGAACGAATTGCGGTGGTTCAAGGTAAGCGTGATTACCTTTTGGGTCTACTAGAACAACCAAATTTAGGGACTTTGAGAATTGATGTTAATCAGGCTTTGGAAGAATTAGATGATCTAATTGATGAATTTAAACGCACGATGCCAGAAGCCGGAAAATAGTTAGAAAATCAGGTAGGGTGGACAAGCTATAGGCTAACCCACCCTACAAATTAAGACTCCTGACTCCTGCTATAATTAACCAACGAAACTACTTCTATGACGTTGGCCTAGCTGCCTGACTAGGGCAATTAGTTCGGTTGTCGGTACATCTTTTTTACAAATATCATCAAAGCTAGACATTGCTTTGGTTTGGTCTAACCGTGCGTCTTCTAGGGAAGAATAAGCAAGAATTTGTGTATTGGGGGAGATGCTTTTAATATAACCAGATGCACTCCATCCATCCATAACTGGCATTTGCAAATCTAGAATAATGACATCAGGATAGTAACATTTAACCATTTCAATAGCTTCTCGACCATTACTAGCTAAACCAACTACTTGAATATCAGATTGGCAGGAGAAAGCTAATTGTAAAGTTAAGCGAGTTAGTTCGTGATCGTCAACTACTAAAACACGGAAGGTAGAAGATTCACGGGTTAGCATTAACATTTAAGGTAATAAACATCATATAGGCGCGTTTATATAGTTTACAGGATCAATTAATTGCCTTGCCTCTATCTTATGGATGAATAATTTGATCTATTTTAGATCAAAAATCAGAAATTCCATCAAAGATTTACAGTTTCTTTACAATAAAAAGTTGACATATTATAGAAAATATGCACAACTTTTATTTATAGTAATTAGAGATTAGGTTATGCTGGGCGATCGCAAGACCATATCCATGATAATTTTTTGAGAGTTAGCCTCTGGAGAATCATCGTAGGGTCGTCTTTGGACATAGCTGCCATCAGATTTTAGTTCCCAGGCTAGGCGATTATCTGCTAACATGATTCCCAACAGTTCTTGTAAATCTTTAGCGATTTCTTGGTCTTTAATTGGGGTAATTACTTCAACCCGACGATCTAAATTGCGACGCATCCAGTCAGCACTACCGATATATATTTCTTCCTGTCCATTGTTGTAGAAATAGTAAATACGAGAGTGTTCTAAAAAGCGGCCGACGATGCTGATAACGCGAATATTGTCGCTGATGTCTTTTAGTCCTGGACGGAGACAGCAAATCCCTCGGATAATCAGGTCAATTTGCACACCAGCGCGGGAGGCTTCGTAGAGGTTGGCGATAATTTGTGGATCTACTAAGGAGTTCATTTTGGCGACAATTCTGCCGGTAGAACCATTTTGGACATTTTCGATTTCTCGTTGAATCAGTTCGAGAAAGCGATCGCGCATATTCACCGGAGCAACTAAAATGTCTCTATAGGTCTTTTGGCGTGAATAACCCGTCAAGAAATTAAACACATCTGTTAAATCAGCACCCAATTCTTCCCGACAACTAAATAAACCCAAATCTGTATATAGTCGTGCTGTTTTTGGGTTATAGTTACCCGTACCGATATGCACGTAACGACGTATCCGGTCTCTTTCTCGTCGCACTACTAGGACAATTTTACTGTGGGTTTTGAGTCCGACCAAACCATAAACGACGTGAACTCCAACTCTTTCTAAACGTCTAGCCCAGTAGATATTATTTTCCTCATCAAACCGCGCCTTTAATTCCACTAACACCGAAACTTGTTTACCATTTTCTGCCGCCGCAATTAAGGCATTAACTATGGGTGAATCGCCAGAAGTGCGATATAACGTCATTTTAATCGCCAAAACGCTCGGATCGTGGGCAGCGCTGGTAATAAACCTGACTACTGAACTAGAAAAAGAGTGATAGGGATGGTGTACCAGCAAATCTTTTTCACGAATAACAGCAAAGAAATCCTTTCCTTCTTCGAGTTCTAAAACATCAGTATCAATAGTGGGTTCTTTGAGGCGCTGTAACCGTGCCGGAACCACAGACTGACGTGGGGGATCTTTAAGTTCTGGTAGGGGTAATGCCATAAAATACATTAAATCCCGCAGTCCCAAAAGACCATCTATTTTATAAACATCGTTTTCGGTGAGTTCCAAATCTTGTAAAAGTCGAGAACTGACTACCTCTGGAGTTTGGGATTGAATTTCTAGCCTAACGGGAGTTCCACCCATGCGTCGTTTACGGAGTTCTTGTTCAATGGCCAATAGTAGGTCGTCTGCTTCGTCTTCTTCTAGTTCTAGGTCAGCATCGCGGGTAATGCGGAAAGAGTGGTATTCTTGAATATTCATCCCTGGAAATAGGGAATTTAAATTGTGTGCGATCGCTTGTTCTAAAGGTACTCCTGTCCAGTGCGCTGCTTGTCCGTCGTGCTTAACTCCCAAAGCTGGTGGTAAAGGCAAAAA
Organism: Cronbergia sp. UHCC 0137; assembly: GCF_034932285.1. Taxonomy (NCBI): domain Bacteria; kingdom Bacillati; phylum Cyanobacteriota; class Cyanophyceae; order Nostocales; family Nostocaceae; genus Cronbergia; species Cronbergia sp. UHCC 0137. The sequence goes on along the minus strand of NZ_JAYGHC010000044.1, from coordinate 19,190 downwards.
TCGTGGTAAAACTTTAGGAACTTTGACTCTGGCAAAAAATTCTTCTTCTGTATCTGGATTTTTTACCACTACCGCCAAATTCAAGCTGAGATTAGAAATATAAGGAAAAGGATGACTAGGATCAACGGCCAAGGGAGTTAAAACCGGAAATATCTGTTCTTCAAAATAGTTATCTAAATAATTGCGCTGGGTTTGATTCAGTTCTATGTAGTCTAAAATGTGAATTTTGTGGCTGGCTAACAGAGGTCGCAGGATTTGTTCAAATTCTTGATGTTGTTTCTTAATTTGGGGACTCAATTGTAACTGAATCTCATCTAGCTGTTGTTGGGGTGTACGACCATCAGGAGTCAAAAGATTGACTTTTGCTTCTACCTGTTGCTTTAAAGCTGCAACCCGTACCATAAAGTATTCATCTAAGTTAGAACTGAATATGGCTAAAAACTTCAGCCTTTCTAAGAGTGGTGTCCGGGGGTCGCAAGCTTCATGTAATACCTTGTTGTTGAACTCTAACCAACTTAATTCCCGGTTTATATAATATTGGGGGTCATTTAAGTTAGTAGCAGGATTGTTTTTTTTGGGTTTCGGCATAATTACCTAGAGTTTTGGTGGTGTAGCCTGTCTTATAGGATGATACACAAATATCGTAAATTTGCGTGAATTGATTTTGAAAAAAGGAGGCAGGAGGCAGGAGGCAGGGGGCAGGAGGCAGGGGAAGAATAATTAATTTATTACCAATCACCAATCACCAATCACCAATCCCCAATCACCAATCACCAATCACCAATCCCCAATCCCCAATCCCCAATCCCCAGCCAAATTATGTAAAATGACTGTATAATCAAAATGCCCCAGGGGGGGATTTAGTGATATAGTATTTTAGATAAGATAAGTAAAGTTTAGTAACGAATATTAAAAACTTTGATTAATCATACATTTCCTGCCAACATTTTAGATAAAAATTCCCTAAATACTGAGTTGCAGTCTAGCAACCAAGAGCAAAAGGGTATTTTGGAATCTAGCCTGTATTTATCACTCCCTTTACAATCTAAGATTTCTGCCCCTCAAACGTGGCTAGTATTTATAGCCGCCATGTTTTTGGTATCAGTGCCAGTATTTATAGAAGCGCCATTAGTGCGATCGCTGCCAACACTCAGTTTAGCGATTACAGGATTTTGGGTTTGGCTAAGTATCACCTTGATGTCCCGTCCCCACACCCACCTTTGGGGAGACTTATTACAAGGATTCAGTTGGAGTTGGTTAGCAGGTTCAATTTACTGGGGTTGGTTACGTTGGGAACCTGCATGGCACCTGCCCATAGAATCTATTGGACTACCTTACGCCCTTTGGTGTTTAACGCGAAATTGGGGAAAAGTAGGTAATTGGTTTTATTTAGGTTCATTATTTGGCACAGTGTTAACAGATATATATTTTTATCTAGCAGATTTAATGCCTTATTGGCGGCAAATTATGAATGCTGACACCGTAGGAGCTTCACAAATCTTACAAAATGCCTTAACACAAGTACAAACAACCTGGGGACAAGTTTGGGCTATAACCCTCGCCCTGGTGCTGATGATCGTCGGAGTATTATCATTAGTGAACAAACAACGCCATTGGTACGCCTTTGGGGGAGCAGTTTTGAGTACAATATTAGTGGATAGTCTGTTCTTACTAGCAGCCATTGTTGCCCATTAGGGCTTTTCCTAGTCATTTCACCATTGGGGACAATAAAAATTTCTATATTTTCTTTTACTCTTTCCCCAACTTGAACAATAAGTCTATTGTGGATATTAATACGATGTATATTAGGTTCTGATGACTGCTGTGTTTTGATTCAGCTATTTCTATTTTGATTTAAAGAGGTAGAAAATTGTGAAAGGATTGGTGCGTTTATTAACAGTGTTTAGTTTGTTACTCGGTTGCTGGGGATGGATGGGAACAACTCCCGTAGCCCAAGCTGCCAGTTTTAACAACTTTGGTTGGACTCAAGTTCCAGTTTTGGCCATTGAGCGTCAAAATCGAGCAGATGCCAAGTTAGGAACGGATTTTGGGAAAAAACTTGATTTGAATAATACCAATGTCCGGGCATTCCAACAATTCCCAGGGCTATATCCCACCCTGGCCAAAAAAATTATCACAAATGCTCCTTACAAGAGTGTAGAAGATATATTGAATTTGCCCGGATTGAGCGATCGCCAAAAACAACTACTACAAGCCAACTTGGATAACTTCACCGTCACAGATTACGAATCTGCCTTTAACGAAGGTGATGATCGTTTTAACAACGGTATTTATAGATAACCTAAGTTGGTAATGGGTGATGGGTAATGGGTGATGGGTGATGGGTGATGGGTGATGGGTGATGGGTGATGGGTGATGGGTAATGATAACTCCCAAGTTTCAATCACTAATTTCTAATCTCCAATTACCAATCCCCAATCCCCAATCCCCAATCCCCAATCCCCAATCCCCAATCCTCAAACCTCAATCCTCAAACCTCAATCACCAATCACCAATCACCAATTACCAATCACCAATTACCAATTACCAATCACCAATCACCAATCACCAATTACCAATCACCAATTACCAATTACCAATCACCAATCACCAATCACCAATCACCAATTACCAATTACCAATAATTTGAAATTCCTTGGATATACCCAGACAATTTGATGTTTTAGTAGTCGGTGCCGGTGCTGCTGGACTTTATACAGCTTTGTGCTTACCAGAATCGTTGCAAGTCGGCTTAATTACCAAAGAAACCGTTGCCTTATCTGCCAGTGATTGGGCCCAAGGAGGTATCGCCGCAGCCGTCGCCCCAGAAGATTCTCCTCAATTGCACATAGAAGACACATTAAAAGCAGGTGCGGGTTTATGTGATCTAAAAGCTGTAGAATTTTTAGCTCAAGCAGCACCAAAATGTATTCAATCACTGGTTAATTTAGGTGTAGCTTTTGATCGTCATCATAATAACTTAGCTTTCACCTTAGAAGCAGCCCATTCTCGTCCCCGTGTCCTCCATGCTGCCGACACCACAGGTAGGGAAGTAACCACCACCCTTACCGCCCAAGTTTTGCGTCGCCAAAATATCAAAGTCATCCAGCAAGCCTTGGCTTTAAGTCTGTGGATAGAACCCGAAAGCGAACGCACTCAAGGAATTAGCCTATTTTATCAAGGTGAAGTTATCTGGATCAGGGCTAATGCTGTCGTATTAGCAACCGGTGGCGGAGGCCAGGTATTTGCCCAAACCACTAACCCCGCCGTCAGTACAGGTGATGGTGTAGCGATCGCTTGGCGTTCTGGGGCTATCCTCCGTGACTTAGAATTTGTCCAATTTCACCCTACAGCCCTCACCAAACCAGGACGGTTTCTCATTAGCGAAGCTGTACGCGGTGAAGGGGCGCACCTCGTTGATGACACAGGGCGGCGTTTTGCCTTTGATTACCACCCAGATGGCGAACTAGCGCCGCGAGATGTAGTCAGTAGAGCCATTTTTAGCCATTTACAACAAACATCTGTTGATCCAGCCACAGCCCATGTCTGGTTAGATATGCGCCCCATCCCTCCTGACAAAATTCGTCACCGTTTTCCTAATATCATCAAAGTTTGTCAGCATTGGGGAATTGATGTTTTCAATCAACCAATTCCTGTCGCCCCCGCAGCCCATTACTGGATGGGTGGAATTATGACAGATTTACAAAATCGTACCAATATTCCTGGTTTATACGCCGTTGGAGAAACCGCGAGTACGGGAGTACACGGGGCCAATCGTCTAGCGAGTAATTCTTTATTGGAATGTATTGTTTTTGGGGCGCAGATGGCTGATTTAGAAAATGAAGTTTTAAGGATGAAGGATCAATTGAGAGAATCGGATCCTGTTGTTGATCCTGCTAACTTAACTCTTTCTGAAGAAGAGTGGAAGCAACAACAAATGCAGCTAGAATCATTTCGTGAAAAATTACCCCGTCTAGTTTGGCAAACTGCTGGTATTTGTCGAGAACAAAGAAGTATGATGAGTGCGATCGCTACAATAGAATCTTGGCAACAAGATTTTGCGATCTTACCTTTAAGTCAATTTTTACTAGGTTTACGTCCCACGCAAACAGTCAATTTCCATCAACCTAATATTCAACAACAATTAAGACTTTGGGCAGAAACTCGCAATTTATTAGATGTAGCTTACTTAATTCTTAAAAGTTCTATCTTCAGAACAGAAAGCCGTGGTGGACACTATCGCCTAGACTATCCCCAAACAGACCCTAATTGGCAACTTCACACACTTATACAAAATCATGATTGGTACAAATCTGAGTTCTTGCGTCTCTTTGGTGGAGAAAACTAAAATTACTCGGAGTTAATTCAGAGGGAACAGGGAACGGGCAACAGGGAACAGAAAAAACTCATGTTTAAAAACATGAGATTGAAATAATGACACTGTTTTTTTCGTGCTACGCATCTTGTAAAAACATCCTTTTTTTGACTGGGCTTTAAACTCAGAATTAAAGTTTCTTATTTGTTCCCTATTCCCTATTCCCTGTTCCCTGTTCCCTATTACCTATTACCTATTACCTATTACCTATTACCTATTACCTATTACCTATTACCTATTACCTATTACCTATTCCCTGTTCCAATGACTAATATTCAACCTGCAAAAATTACTAAGGTACTTCCCGAATCTATCGCTGCTGAACTTGGGTTTGAAGCGGGAGATTCTATTGTTGCTATCAATGGCATACAGCCTCGTGATTTAATTGATTATCAGTTTTTATGCGCTGATGAAGTTTTAGAACTAGAAGTTTTAGACGCTACTGGCAAAACTCATCATCTGGAAATTGAAAAAGATTATGATGACGATTTAGGACTAGAATTTGCCACGGCTTTATTTGATGGTTTAATTCAATGTAATAATCGTTGTCCATTTTGCTTTATTGACCAACAACCACCGGGTAAACGGTCTAGTTTATATTTAAAAGATGACGATTATCGGCTAAGTTTTTTATATGGTTCTTATCTGACACTTACCAATTTATCAGAAAAAGAATGGGGACGAATTGAACAAATGCGGTTGTCTCCTTTATATGTTTCCGTTCATGCAACAGAACCAGATGTGAGAACTAGACTTTTAAAAAATTCCCGCGCTGGACAAATTTTACAACAACTGAAATGGTTTCAACAACGACGATTACAAATTCATGCTCAAGTGGTTGTTTGTCCGGGGATAAATGATGGTGAACATTTAGAAAAAACATTACGAGATTTAGTTTCATTTCACAAAGGACAAATTCCGACTGTCGCATCTGTAGCTGTTGTTCCTGTTGGTTTAACCCGATTTCGTCCCCAAGATGATGAACTAATACCTGTGACTAAAGAGAAAGCGCGGGAAGTGATTTTGCAAGTGAAGTCACTCTCTCAACAATTCCGCCAAAAGTTTGGTTCTAATGTTGCTTGGTTAGCTGATGAATGGTTTTTGATTGCTGGGGAAGAATTACCAACTGAAGCTGAATATGAGGAATATCCACAAATTGATAATGGGGTTGGTTCTATTCGGTTATTTATTCAACAATTTACTCAAGCTGCTGCTGAATTACTCCCAGTTAAGGTTTCACCTCAAAGAAGGTTAACTTGGGTTGTTGGTAATGCTGTGGAACAGGCTTTTCAATCAATTGTCAAACAGTTAAATTCTGTTGAAGGTTTGGAGGTAAATATGCAAGCTTTATCTAGCGATTATTGGGGACAGGATATTAGTGTAACTGGGTTGCTAACTGGTCATGATTTACTTTTAAAGTTAAAGGATAAAGATTTAGGTGAGGGAATCTTGTTGCCTTCTGTGATGCTAAAACATGGGGAGTTGATATTTTTAGATGATTTAAATGTTGATGATGTTGCTAATCAATTAAATACTAAAATACTACCAGTTACAGGAGTTGAGGATTTGATTAATAATTGTATTAAAAGTCTGAATCAGGATGTTCAGGATTTAAGGATGTACAGGATGATGTCTGGGATTTGATTTTCAGTTACCAATTACCAACCCCAATTAGATAACTAGCAACTTGGGTTATTAGGAAAATTGCCTAGTTTAAGGCTTTTAGAATCGCATATTAGTGCGGTGCGTCAGATATAGACAATCTGTTGTATGCTAAATTATCGGGTCTGACGCACCTTATTTGATCTAACTAGCAACTTACATTAATATATTCTGTCAATGCGAAACTTTTAATATCTATAAGTAAAAGGAATTAGTGGTGAAGATTCAGGTAAAGTGGGTTGTAAATAATCAATTAGTCACTAAATTAATTAGTTTTTTGATTTTCAGTTATGTGGGAATTTCTCCTGTAACTGCGAATATGTTGAGTGTGGTGAAAAGTGAGACAAATGCTAATGATTGGCCAACGATCGCTAATCGGTTAAAATCAATGGGGGTGAAATATTGTGTTATTCCCCTGGAAAAAGTCCGAAATCCAGCAGATTGGGGGAAACAACGGGTATTATTCCTGCCAAATGTAGAAAAATTAACTCCAGTACAAGCGATCGCTCTCGAAAAATGGACAAAACAAGGGGGTTACTTGATTGCTAGTGGGGCTGTGGGTAAGTTGTCTCCACCGGGGGTTCGGAATATTGTGCGATCGCTATTAGGAGGTTATTGGGGATTTAATCTCAATGTTACTCAACAATTACAACCCAAAAATATTCAAATTCAAGATGGGAATACTCCATCAGCATTGACGGGGAATGTTTTGGGAGGTGTGATTATTCCTAATGATCCTAATCATCAAGCTGCTATTTGGGATGATCAAAATCGTTCTACCGCAGTCATCACCACTAATCGATCTACTTTTTTCGGTTGGTATTGGGGAAAAAATACGATCTCTAACTCTCAGTTAGACCGGGATTGGTTACAAGCAGCACTTAATCGTTATTTAAAATCCCCATCTAATATTCAGGTACAAGAAACTTTTAGCTGTCCTTGGGCGATCGCTACTCCATCAAAAACACCATCCCCAGTAGTTAAAGTATCCACATCACCAGCAAAACCTCCCAGTTCCAAACCCCGC
>NZ_JAYGHC010000044.1:0-11951 GCF_034932285.1 Cronbergia sp. UHCC 0137 | reverse complement strand
TCCCAAACCCCGTATTTCTAAAGTTAAACCTAAAACTCCTATTTCAACAGTTCCACCTCAAAATATCCAAGCCCTTACCCCAGTCACCTTACTAAATCTCCAAGATGAGATTAACCAATTAGAAGAATCAGTTCGTTTTGATGTTATACCCAACTCTCAAAAACAAATTAATCAAAAAGAAGCGATCGCACTCCAAGAAGAATTACAAAATCTTATTGGTCGTGTAAAAAGTGCCAATTTAGCAGCTTCAGTTCATAATTCCCAGAACACCATCAACAAAAACTTAGACCAGAACAAAGCAAATTCTAATTTACAGCAAACTTTAACACAGTCAAAAGATTTTCTCAAAAATATTCCCTTATTTATTCAACAAAAAAACCATAGTTGGATACGTCAGCAGTGGTTAATCACAAAGCAAAACTTATCGCAGCAATTTCCAATCAATCAACAATTAGCTTCATCAGAAATCCGTTCTGTATGGTTAGATCGAGGCACAATAGTTAAAGCAGGTAGTGAAGCAGAACTAGCCAAGATTTTTGATCGCTTAAAACAAGCAGGAATTAACACCGTTTTTTTTGAAACCATCAATGCCAGTTATCCTATATATCCCAGTCAAATTGCACCACAGCAAAACCCCTTAATTAGGGGCTGGGATCCCCTAGCTTCAGCCGTGAAATTAGCCCATGCTAGGGGTATGGAGTTACACGCTTGGGTGTGGGTATTTGCGGCGGGTAATCAAGGTCATAATAAGCTACTCAACCTCAATCCTGATTATCCAGGACCCGTATTAGCAGCCCGTCCCGATTGGGCTAACTATGATCAGAGGGGGAAAATGATCCCCATTGGTCAAACCAAACCTTTCTTAGATCCAGCAAATCCAGAAGTCAGAGAATATTTACTCAAATTATATGAAGAAATTGTCAGTCGCTATCAAGTAGATGGTCTGCAATTAGATTACATTCGCTATCCCTTCCAAGATCCCTTTTTAGGTCGCAGCTATGGCTATGGTAAAGCGGCCAGAGAACAATTTCAGCAAAAAACTGGGGTAGATCCGGTGAATATTTCCCCAAATCAACGGGATTTATGGCTACAGTGGACAGCATTCCGCACCCAACAGGTAGATAATTTTGTTTCCCAAGTGTCACAGATGTTGCAACAAAAGCGATGTCCCCAGACTAACTGCACGAAACCCAGGAGTTTAATCTTGTCTGTCGCTGTATTTCCTTTACCAGAACAGGAACGCATTCAAAAACTACAACAACATTGGGAAGTTTGGGCAAGAAGGGGAGATGTAGATTTAATAGTACCGATGACCTATGCTGTGGATACTCCCCGATTCCAGCGATTAGCCCAACCTTGGATTAATTCTACTAAATTAGGTTCTACCTTATTAGTACCGGGGATTCGTCTGTTGTCTTTATCGAATATTGGGGCATTTGATCAACTGCAACTGGTGCGAGACTTACCTGTTAGTGGCTATGCCCTATTTGCCGCAGAAAATTTTAATAGGGAAATAGATCAAATGTTGAGTAGTACCCAAGGTCAGTTACAAAACTCAAAAACCGAACCAATTCCCCAACGTCAACCTTTTCGTGCTGCTGCTTTTCGTTATATAGCGCTACAAAAGGAATGGCAATTTGTGGGTAAAGAAGGGCAATTAAGAATTGCGGGTACTACTATAGCTAATTTTAATCAACAAGTCAAGGAAGTTCAAGCTGCTTTAAATGAACTCACTGTTTTGCCTTCTGCCGGTAATCTAATTAAAGCTAGGGAGACGCTTTATCGTTTCAATGCTCAATTTCCGAGTTGGATGCAGCTAGAAGCCCGTGTTAACCCTTATCAAGTCAAAGTGTGGGAAAATCGTTTGATAGCTATTGAAAGATTATTGCGTTATGGGGAAAGACGGGTAAATCTGCTTTTTGAAAAATAGTTATTAATGTTCTCAATCTTTACCATATTTTCATAGAATCCCATTTTATAAATTTTGCGCCACAATAGAATATGAACACCGTTACTTTACTGGTAAACTAGATTAAATTATGATTTGATACAATTAATATTTGGTTTTCTAATATATAGGTTATCGATCTAATGCAATACAATTAATAACAGGGCAACCATGCTCCTACAGGTTTTGAGGTTTACTGATTGATACAGCAGATGACAGTGCTAAAAGGCTATTAGTGGCTAAGTTTTAGTATTGTCCTTTAATTACCGCTTTATCCGTTGCTAGATCAAAAACCCTATATGATGCAAAATTAATCAAGTTGCATGATGATCTGAATTTTAAATTGTTCAGTTGTTGAGTGAGTATTCACTTAAACGATGACCTGAATTTTAAATTGTTCAGTTGCTTAGTGAGTATTCACTTAAACCATGCAAGCATCTACCCAGTGTTTATCGCTAGAAAATTTAGGGTCAATTATTGATTTTTCACCGTTGACGGTAGTACCAGAGAGTCGTGTATTAGATGCGATCGCTCTCATGGCAACTTACCGTAAAGGAGTCGTAGTCAAATCTGGTGTACAGGTGATAGGGTGCTTGATACCGCAAGACTTGGTGCAGCTAATAGCATCAGGGATTGATTTAAATACAGCACAAATCTCTGAGGTGATGTACAGCCCAGAAATGATCGTCAGAGTGCAGGAAGTCCATACTTGTTTGTCTGTTTTACGTCAACGATTGGTGAGGTTAATAGTCGTTGTAGATGAAACAGATCAACTAATCGGCACAATCACGGCTGAAAGTATGTGTTTCGGGTTGAATTGTCTGACTTCTCAACTGCAAGAGAGCGAAACAAAATTCCGCGCCATTTTTAACAGTAAACTTCACTGTAGTGCAGTGCTGACACCAGAAGGGATGATTGTTGAACTCAACCAAAGAGCTTTGGAATTGGGAGAATTAAAGCCAGAAGAAGTATATAATCTGCCATTTTGGGAAATGCAATGTTGGTCTTTTTCACAAACCCAGCAGCAAATCCAAGAAGCGATCGCGATCGCTAATCAAGGAGAAATTATCCATTGCGAATTAGATATACTTCAAAAAAACTCTGAAACATCCAGAATTATTGATTTTTCTATCAAACCAGTCATAGACCAAACAGGTAAAGTTATATTACTAATTGCCGAAGCACGGGATATTCATGATCTAAAGCTGACACAAGCAGCCTTAAAACAGGCTAACGAGAAGCTAGAACAGCAAGTATTAAAACGTACTACTGCCCTGGAGGAGATTAATCACCAGCTAGTAACAGAAATTGGCGATCGCCAAATTATAGAGGAGCAGTTACGGCAATCCCAACAAATGTTACAGCTAATTATGGATAATATTCCCCAGAGTATCTTTTGGAAAGATAGAAATTCTGTTTATTTAGGCTGTAATCTTAACTTTGCCAAAGTATTAAGTTTTGAACATCCAGAAGATGTGATCGGTAAAACAGATTACGATTTTCTCCCCAGTCGTGAGGAAGCAGAATTTTACCGTCAGTGTGATGCCAAAGTCATGCAGACAGATACACCAATGTATCGAATAATTGAACCATTGCTCAAACCCAATGGTGAACAGACTTGGTTAGAAACCAATAAAGTTCCACTTCACGACAAAGAAGGTAGGGTAATAGGTGTTTTATGCACCTTTGAAGATATTACCGATCGCAAACAAGCACAAGAAAACCTAGAAAAAAGTGAACAGAGATTTCGGTTTTTAGCTGAATCCATTCCCCAACAAGTATGGATTACCAAAACAGATGGTAGCATCCAGTATGTTAATCAACGCACCTTAGATTACTTCAATTTTACCCCAGATAAAATTTTAAGTCGGAAATGGCCAGCATTAGTACATCCCGAAGATTGGCTGATCACCCTAGCAGCATGGAGTAAATCCATAGTCGCAGGTGAAAATTATGAAGTTGAATTTCGTCTGTTTGAGCAAGCTTCAAAAACCTATCGTTGGCATTTAGGAAGGGCTTTACCTTTAAAAGATGAAAAAGGTGAAATACTTAATTGGTTTGGGACGAATACCGACATCAACGATCGCGTGACAGTAGAAACTGCCCTCCGGGACAGTGAACGAAGATATCACACCATGGCCGCAGTTTCACCTGTAGGGATATTTCGCACAGATGCTCAAGGAGCTTGCTTTTATGTCAATGAACGCTGGTGTGAAATTACTGGAATTAGTCTCAAAGATGCCATTGGTACTGGATGGATGAATGCTATTGATCTAGAAGACAGAGAGCAAGTTTATACAGAGTGGTATCAAGCTATTAAAGAAAAATTGCCATTTAATTTAGAATATCGGTTTCAACGTCCTGACGGCACTGTGCGTTGGGTATTTGGTCAAGCAGTTCCAGAATTAGGAGATACAGGAGAAGTCATTAGTTATGTTGGAACAATTACCGACATCAGCGATCGCAAATTAGTAGAACAAGCACTAGCGGAAAGGGTACGATTGGCAGATTTCCGGGCTGATGTAGATACGGTTTTAACTCAGTCAGAAACTTTAGAAAGTCTGATGAGGGGCTGTACAGATGCCTTAGTGAAACATCTTGATGCGGCTTTTGCTCGAATTTGGGTATTGAATCAAGAACAGCAAGTCCTGGAATTGAAAGTTAGTTCAGGGATATATACCCACATTAACGGACAGCACAAAATTGTACCAGTAGGAAAATTGAAAATAGGCTCGATTGTGGCTGAGGGTAAACCTTATATCACCAACTCCGTGCAGGATGATCCTGATATTAGTTCTAGAGAATGGGCAAAACAAGAAGGTATGGTGGCTTTTGCCGGTTATCCCTTAATTGTAGAAGGAGAAACATTAGGAGCGATCGCCATGTTTTCTCGTCAACCAATCACAGAATCAACCTTCACAGCCTTATGTATAGCCGCAGGTGAAATTGCTCTAGGTATAAAACGCAAACAAACCCAAACAGCCCTGCAAGAAAGTGAAGAACGTTTCCGTAACTTAGTCGAAACTACCAGTGATTGGGTCTGGGAAGTTGACGAAAACCTCGTTTATACCTACGTCAGTCCCAAAGTTCGAGAAATTTTAGGTTATGAACCCCAAGAAATCTTAGGGAAAACTCCCTTTGAGTTCATGCCACCGACAGAAGTAGAACGGATAAAGGAAATTTTTAGATCAATAACTGCCAAGCAACAAACCTTAAAATGTCTAGAAAACATCAATATCCATCGAGACGGTCATCTGGTAGTTTTGGAAACTAATGGAGTGCCAATCGTTGATTGTGAAGGTAAATTCCGTGGTTATCGTGGCATTGATCGAGATATCACCTTACGTCAGCGAGAAGCGTTAGCACTGAAAGAAACCCAACAGCAACTACAGTCAATTTTAGATAATTCCCCGGCCGTGATTTATCTGATGGATACTGAAAATAAATATTTGCTAATTAACCGACAATATGAAAAACTCTTTAATACTACTCAAAAGGAGATAACAGGTAAAAGTTTATATGATGTTTGGTCTTATAATGTTGCTGATGTATTTGCCACTAATAACAGTGAAGTCTTAGTAAAAGGTACACCTATAAAATTTGAAGAAGCTATCCCCCAAGCAGATGGATTACATATCTACTTATCAGTGAAGTTTCCTTTAAAAGATGCCCATGGTATTACTTATGCTGTTTGTGGAATTTCTACAGATATCACAGAACGCAAACGAGTAGAAGAAAACCTCCGCTATAGTGAGGAGTTGTTCCGATTATTAGTAGAAGGTATTCAAGATTATGCACTTTATATGATCGATCCAGGGGGACGGGTAATAAGTTGGAACTCTGGTGCAGAAGCTATTACTGGCTATCAGGCAGCAGAAATTATTGGCAGAGATTTTTCCTGCTTTTTTCGACCAGAAGACCTTGTTAAAAACCTACCCGCACAACAACTAGAAATAACCAACGCCAATGGTCGGTGTGAATGCGAGACTATGTTTGTTCGCAAAAATGGCTCCTATTTCTGGGCAAATTGTATTTTAACTGCATTGCGAGATCAAAACGGTACATTACGCGGATTTGCTAAAATCACCCGTGATATAACTGAACGTAAATTAGCAGAAAAGTCTCTGTTAAGATTACGTAAAGCTATTGAAAGTACCAGCGATGCTATTAGTATAGTAGATACTTCTGGGGAAGTAACCTATGTAAATCCGGCATTTATAGAACTATTCGATTACAATTGTGATCAACTAAATTCTGTTGGCGGACTGTTAGGAAATTTTACAAATCAAGAAATATTAACAACAATATTGGCAACTGTTAACGGAGGTGAATCATGGCGTGGTGAAGTAACAATGCAAGTTCGTAGTGGTTGTAAAGTACAAATTGACCTGCGTACAGACGCGATTAAAGATACCACAGGTAAGATTGTAGCTTTCGTCAGTATTTATACTAATATTACTCAGCGTAAGTTGATAGAAGAGGGTTTAAGACTGCGCGATCGGGCGATCGCTGCCAGTAGTAATGGCATCTTAATTGCTGATGTCACCCAACCATCAGGAATCATCATTTATGTTAACCCTGCCTTTGAACAAATGACTGGTTACACATCAGCAGAAGCGATCGGAGAAAAGTTTCCCTTGTTTCTAGCTACTGACAGCAATCAACCAGAATTACAAAAACTCAATGCTGCCATGGAAGCAGGAGAAAATTGTACAGTAATTTTGCAAAACTATCGTCGAGATGGTAGTTTATTTTGGAATGAGTTAAGCGTTTCTCCTGTTTATGATCCCCATGGTGAACTCAGCCACTATATTGGTATTCAAACTGATATCACCGAACGCAAACAAGCAGAAACTGCCTTACTTCTCAGTCAACAAAGACTCCAATATTTACTTACTTCTAGTCCAGCGGTAATCTATAGCAGCAAAACATCAGGAGACTATGGCGCTACCTTCATCAGCGCAAATATAAAAACCATGATGGGCTATGAGGCAGAATTATTTATCAATGATTCAGGCTTTTGGCTCAGTTTAATCCACCCAGAAGACAAACCTCACGTGTTAACAGAATTATCAAAAAAATTAGCAAAGGGAAAATATAGCCTAGAATATCGTTTATTACATCAAGATAATACTTATCGCTGGATAGATGACCGAGGAAAAATTATTTGGGATGAATCAGGTAATCCCTTAGAATGTGTCGGTTATTTGTCGGATATTTCAGATCGTAAGCAATTAGAACAAGACCTGAGAATAGCCTTAGAAAAAGAAAAAGAACTCAACGAACTTAAATCTCGGTTTATCACGATGACTTCCCACGAATTTCGCACTCCCTTGAGTACGATTCTCTCTTCTTCAGAATTACTCGAACATTACCGTCAACGATGGACCCAAGAAAAACAACTCACCCATCTACATCGTATTCAAACTGCCGTTAAGCGAATGACCGAAATGTTAAATGACATTTTAGTAATTGGCAAAGCAGAAGCAGGAAAACTAGAATATGTACCAATATCATTTGATTTGGTTGAATATTGCCGTCAGTTAGTAGAAGAAATTCGGTTAAGTTTAAGGAATAAATATCTGTTATATTTTAGTAGCCTACAGGAGTCAATGCCATGCTGTATGGATGAAAAATTGTTGAATCACATTCTGGTTAATTTAATCTCTAATGCCATAAAATATTCCTTAGATGATACTATTGTCACCTTTACCTTATCTTGTAAAAATGGGCAAGCAGTATTTGAAATTCAAGATCAGGGAATTGGCATCCCTGAAGAAGATATACCCAGATTATTTGAATCTTTTCATCGTGCTAGTAATGTTGGTAATATTGTAGGCACGGGATTAGGACTAGCAATAGTCAAAAAATGTATAGATATTCACGAAGGTGAAATTTCTGTCATTAGTAATATAAAATCAGGAACAAAGTTTACTGTCACTTTACCATTAAATAAACCAATACAAAATGAGGAACATGATGGCTAAAATTTTAGTAATCGAAGATGAGGAATCAGTCAGGGAAAATCTTTTAGATTTGCTAGAAGCTGAAGAATTTGAAACTATCACTGCTGCCAATGGTAAGATAGGTATAAATTTAGCTATGACTGAAGTGCCAGACTTGGTTTTGTGTGACATGATGATGCCCGAATTAGATGGATATGGGGTATTAACAGCATTACGTCAAGAACCACTAACAGCAACAATTCCCTTTATTTTCCTAACTGCTAAATCAGCCAGATCCGATTTTCGTCAAGGTATGGATATGGGGGCAGATGACTATTTAACTAAGCCATTTACTAGGACAGAGTTATTGAATGCTATTATCAATAAATTAGAAAAATATGCCAATTTAAAAAAGTACATATTTAACCAAGTAAAGGCTAATAAAACGACTCCGAGAATGCAGTTATTAGAATCTAATTTACATCAGCTATTCAATCAAGAAAATTATCACGAATTTGATATACATTATCAGCCAATTGTCGATATTGTCTCTGGTAAAATTATTTCGGCTGAAAGCTTATTACGTTGGCAAAGTCCAGAATTGGGGACAGTATCACCGGGAGAATTTATTCCTTTATTAGAGGCTGATGGATTAATTATTAATGTTGGGAAATGGGTGTTAAAAACAGTATGTGAACAAATTAGTGCCTGGAAAAATCGGGGAATTTATCCATTAACTATTGCTGTAAATTTATCAGCGATTGAATTTAATAGATCAGATTTAATTACCCAAATAATTAATTTGAGTGAAACTTATAATTTAGACCCACATTGTTTAGAAGTGGAACTAACAGAAAGTATGATTATGGAAGATGTTGAAAATGCGATCGCTACCATGAATCAGTTACAATCTTTAGGTATTAAAATTGCCATTGATGATTTTGGTACAGGCTATTCTTCATTAAGTTATCTCAAGCAATTTCCCGTTAATACACTAAAAATTGACCGTTATTTTATCCAAAATGTCACTAATGACTACCAAAAATCAGCAATTACCAAAGCCTTAATTCAAATGGGACAAAGCCTGAATTTAAAGATAATTGCAGAAGGTGTAGAAACAGAAGCAGAACTAAACTTTTTACGCCAAAATCACTGCGATGCCATTCAAGGGTTTCTTTTTAGCCGTCCATTACCAAAATTAGAATTTGAACAACTTTTGTTATCTAAAAAATCTTTACCAAGTCTAGGGAATGGATAATATTATAGGAGTTATGCCCTGATAATAAAATAAATGTTTAATTTACAAAGAATATTTACCGGATTTGTCTTAACACTGTTCCAAATAATATACTGGATAACTCATTTATTTGTCGAGATTAAATATTATTTCCGCAAACGTGCAGCATTGACAAAATATCAAGAAATTTTCGCTTGGGTTAAAACTAAAAATATACCCTTAGATACCAGCGAAGGCTTGAAATTACCTGATCATTTGCTTGGTATTAGTCATGATGACTTAGTTCAAGTCCTCCATACATCAGAGGATAGATATTATGTAGCCATCATGATTAATTATAGTTTAGGGATAACAGGTACAACAAACATAGTTAAGGGTATCTTTGCTTGTGATTTACCTTTAGAACCCAGGTTTTTAACCAAAATTCCTAATATTTGTCACCGGATCAATATTTTAGGAGAATACCAAAAACCTTATAAATTTGCTTGGGCGTTTACAAATCTTGAAGTTGATCACCAATACAATGATTGTCTATTTGCAGTTCATCGTCAATTGAATTAATTAGATTATACCTCACGCAAAGGCGCAAAGGCGCAAAGTTGTTTTACCATCTTTGCGTCTTTTCGTGAAATTATCCCACAACTTCAACCGGCTTGGCTTGGGGTAACAACCGTTTCACACCTTGTTTAACAAAAGCTTCCAAAACAGCCAATTTTTGATTCTGCTGGAATACATTTTGCACAACTTGGCGCAATTTGTCTAAATTTAACGCATTACCCGATTCTAAAGCAACTTCTTGCTGTTCAAAATACTCAACTAAACTCAACCCAGCAACTCTGGTAAGGTAAGCAGCACTTACACCTTCAACCAGTCCACCAGCAACGAAAGTAACAGCGTTGGTTTTGAGAATACCAGTAACAGCCCTGGTAGAAAGTTCCACCAAACCTAATTTCAACATCAAGCTTCCCATAGTTCCGGCTACTTGTTGCGCCTGTTCTAAGGAAATTTTTTGTTGATAGATATTTCCCAAATCCATTACCATTTGGGCATTAATCGCCGCAGTTGCTAATATATCTAAGGCGGGAATTGGGTTTGCAAAGGCAGCAGCAGCAGCAATCCACTGATTTTGTTCTATGATGGGAGTAGAGCGATCGCTCCTCACCCCATTTAACCACTTCTTCGCCTCAGTTTTTAGTAATAAAACTTTCCCCATCGTAGTATTGCAAACTAGCTGCTGTCCTTGTTGTGCTAAAATTTGCCCTAGCTGTTGTGTTAATTGCTGAATATCTGGTACTGGTTGTTCCATCCATTCTTGCACAGAACCATCAGTTTCATGTTTCCGCACTTTCACCGCAATAGGACTGGCCGCAGTAGCTACTACATTACCTTGTACTCGCTGTTTCAAGGATTGCAAAATTGTAGCTCGTTCATCTAAGATATACTGGTCTTGTTTGTTGAAAATCAGCAAGTTTGGTTGTTTGGCTGCTTTTAGTTGCTGTAAAACTTGAAACTCTGAATCTGTCAAATCACCATTAGTCAGGAACAAGACAAAATCAGATTTTTGCAGTTCTGATAAAATATCTGTATCTGCATTTTCACCTAATTCTGCAAATAAAGGTGCTGTTTCCCAAAAATGTAGAGATGTTGTAGATAAGGTTTCTACTTGTTTTAGCAATTCTATAACTGTGCTTTTACCTACAGATTTCCCACCTGTGACAGCAACTTGAATTTCTCGTCTGTCTAACTCTAAGCGTAACTTAGCAAGTTGTTCACGTAGGGTTTCTAAAACTGGGTGGTTGATTGTTTCCTGTGCGAGTTGGTTAATTACAGCTTCAGTTTTAACTAACGCACTCTCTACAGATGCCCTATCGACAATCATATCATCTAGCTGTTCACCAAAGTGGGGGCGATTTTTTTGCAATAACCACAACCCACCACCAACAGCTAAAGCACTCAGCAGGCCAAACTCTCCCACCTGCACTATTGAATCATGCCAAGTGTCTAACATCCACAGGGAAAAGGACAATCCTAGTCCTCCCACCAATATTGGTTTATCTAACTTCACAATCCTGATTCTCCGCGCTTGTGATGGCTTTTCTTTCAGAATAGATCAAAACTTGCTTTTCCGAATGCCACAGGTAAACAGATTTAATTATAAAATATAATTATGCAGTGGTTGAATAAATATTCACTTATTTATAACTTGAGGTTAATACAGATGACACAGGAATTAATCGACCTCAGAAATAGCATTACAGAAGGACGTTACACAGATGCTTTAGCAATTGTGGATGAATTAGAGGGAATGAGTAAACAAGCAATTATCCGTAATATTCAAGCTTTTTTAAGAGTTTTGTTGATTCATTTAATTAAAAATCAAATTGAACAGAGATTAACAAATTCTTGGATTGCGTCTATTCGTAATTCATTGATAGAAATCAAAAAACTAAATCTGAAAGATAATAAAAAATCTCATTACATCAATCTAGATGAATGGGAAATTTACCTAGAAGATGAACTTACACCAGCAATAGCAGATGCAAGTTTAGAGGTTTTAAATGGTAGTTTAAAAAGACAGAAGCTTTCACAAATGCTTAACCAAGAACAATTATTATTCAATGCAATTGAGTTATTAGCAATGACATATAACTACGCAAATAGAGAATTACCAGATATTATAGATAGTTATCTTACCCAATTACCAGGGGGTGAAGATTGGAACAATGGCTAGAATTATGTGTGCAAGCAAGTTTCTTTAAGGTCAAATACTAAAAATAAAAACAAAAACGCCCCCCGATACCGGAGAGCGTTTTTAGATTAA
>NZ_JAYGHC010000043.1:3759-43098 GCF_034932285.1 Cronbergia sp. UHCC 0137 | reverse complement strand
TAATCAAGCCCCTATTCTTGACCTTAACGGCAGCAATAACCAAGTCGCTGGTTTCGCCCTCAGTGGTATCCTTGAAGATGACTGGTCAGGTTTTTCAGTAAGTAATGCGGGGGACATCAACGGCGACGGCATTGATGATGTAATTATTGGAGCTTACAAAGCCGACCTCAATGGCACAGATTCAGGGCAGAGTTATGTAGTATTTGGTAGCTCTAGTTCCTTCCCATCTAACCTCAACCTATCTACCCTCAACGGCAGCAACGGCTTCACAATTAACGGCATCGCTGGGGGTGACAACTCAGGCGTATCAGTAAGTAGTGCGGGGGACATCAACGGCGACGGCATTGATGACCTGATTATCGGCGCATTCAGCGCCGACCCCAACGGCGATAATTCAGGGCAGAGCTACGTGGTATTTGGTAGAAACAATGGATTTAGTTCCAGCATCAACCTGTCTCAACTCAACGGCAGCAACGGCTTTATTATCAACGGCATTGATGAATTTGACAACTCAGGCTTCTCCGTTAGCAACGCCGGAGACATCAACGGCGACGGTATTGACGACTTAATTATCGGCGCGAGATATGGCGGTTATTCAGGACGCAGCTATGTGGTATTTGGTAAGAACACTGGATTTAGTTCTAATCTCAACCTTTCTACTCTCAACGGTAGCAATGGTTTTACAATTAACGGTATTGTGGCGGGAGACCAATCAGGTAGATCAGTAAGTAATGCTGGAGATATCAACGGTGATCGTATTGATGATTTGATTATCGGTGCTGCTTTTGCAGATCCCAATGGCACAGATTCAGGGCAAAGCTATGTGGTATTTGGTAAAAGTAATGGATTTAGTTCTAGCTTCAACCTTTCTACCCTCAACGGCAGCAACGGTTTTATTATCAACGGTATTGCAGCAGGAGACGAATCTGGTAGATCAGTAAGTAGTGCCGGAGATATCAACGGTGATGGCATTGATGATTTGATTATCGGTGCTCCTTTTGCAGATCCCAATAGCACATCTTCAGGGCAAAGCTATGTGGTATTTGGTAAGAACACTGGATTTAGTTCTAGCCTCAACCTTTCTACTCTGGACGGCAGCAACGGCTTTACTCTTAATGGTGTTGCTCAAAATAACCACTCAGGTAGATCAGTAAGTAGTGCTGGTGATATCAACGGTGATGGTATTGATGACTTGATTATTGGTGCGCTAGATGCCAGCCCCAACGGTATTAGTTCAGGACAGAGTTATGTGGTGTTTGGCAGTCGTAGCACATTTAATTCTAACATAGAACTATCAAGCCTCGATGGTGTTAATGGTTTTAAAATCAATGGTATCAATGGTAGTGACTACTCAGGCGTATCAGTAAGTAGTGCGGGGGACATCAACGGCGATGGTATTGATGACCTGATTATTGGGGCTTTTGGTGCCGACCTTAACAATAGTGATTCAGGGCAGAGCTACGTGGTATTTGGTCATGCTGGTATTGGCTCTAGTGGGGTGGTGGAGTTATCGCAATTAGTGGGCAGTACCACCGACGGCATTGACTTCAGCACCACCTTTACTGGAACTCCTGTTTTAATTGTTGATACAGACCTCACCCTAGTTGATGCTAATTCAGCCAATTTAGTGGGGGCGACCATCACCATTACTAACCTCCAAGATGGTGTTAATGAAGTGCTTGCTGCCACAGTTACAGGCAACATCACCAGCATTTACAGTAATGGGGTTCTGACTTTGAGTGGTACAGGTACAGTTGCTGAATATCAACAAGTCCTCCGCACTGTGACTTACAACAACACGGCGACTACTCCCGATATTACTGTCAGGATAATCAAGTTTGTAGTGGATGATGGTGGTTCTAATTTCAACACTAGCACCGTGGCAACAACAAATGTTGTTATCAATCAAGCGCCCACAGACATCACCCTCAGTAACAACAGCGTGACTGAGAACGTGGCAGCCAACACTGTGATTGGTTCCTTCACCACCACCGATCCTGACGTTGGCGATACTCACTCTTACAGCTTAGTTGCTGGTGCTGGCGATACAGATAACAGTGTCTTCACCATTACCAACAACCAACTGAGCATCAACAGTTCCCCAGACTTTGAAACCAAGTCCAGCTATAGTATCCGGGTAGAAACCAATGACGGTAACGGTGGAACATACCAAGAAACTTTGGCAATCAATGTTCTAGATATTGGTGTTTTGAGTATTAATGATGTGTCTGTAACTGAAGGAAATACAGGTACTACTAATGCAACTTTCACCGTCAGCCTCACCGACCCCTTCGCTGGAACAGTTACAGTGAACTATGCCACTGCTAACGGTACAGCCTTCTCCACACCCTACGATTATACAGCCACCAGTGGTCAACTTTCCTTTAGTGGTGGAGAAACTACCAAAACTATAGATGTAGCGGTTCTGGGTGATATCTACGATGAGATAGACGAAACCTTCTCTGTCGTATTGAGCAATCCTACCAATGCCACCATCACCAAAGCTACTGGGGTAGGAACTATTGTTGATGATGATAATTCAGTTAGTATTGGTGAGACAAGTATTCTGGAAGGAAACAGTGGTCAGCAAAATCTGACATTCCTAGTGCAGTTGTCAGCACCTAGCAGTCAGGTTGTAATTGTGAACTACGCAACGGCAGATAGTACAGCTATAGCTGGCTTAGATTATATCGCCACCAGTGGCACTCTTTCTTTTTCACCTGGTAATACGGGGATGACAGTCAACGTACCAATTATCGGTGACACATTAGATGAACCAAGTGAGTCATTCTTCCTCAATTTAACTAATCTCAGTAATAATACTACTACTCAAGCGATAGGTACTATTTTTAATGACGATGCTGGAGAACCTATCACTTTAAATGGTACTTCTGGCAACGATCGCATGAATGGTGGTGTTACTGGTGAGATAATGAATGGCTTGGCTGGAAATGATATTATCAATGGCTTGGCTGGAAATGACACCTTAAATGGTGGTCCAGGGGCGGATGTTTTAACTGGTGGTCTAGGTGCAGATAAATTCCTGTTTGAATCTTTCTCTGATTCTCTACTGGGGAACTTAGATCGGATTCGTGACTTTAACCCAGGATTGGGCGATGGCGTTCCGCCCACCGGAGGCGATCGCATTAAGGTAGGAAACCCCGCATTCTCACCTACATCAGTATTTAATGTAGGCATACTAACAGCAGCTACTCTCACAGCAGCAACTGAAGCGGCTTATGCTGCGGCTGATAGCAATACAGGTTTAGTCGCCAACGAAGCAGGCAATCAATGTTCTAGATGTTGGTGTGTTGAGTATCAATGATGTGCCTGTAACTGAAGGAAATACAGGTACTACTAATGCAACTTTCACCGTCAGCCTCACCGACCCCTTCGCTGGAACAGTTACAGTCAACTATGCCACCGCTAACGGTACAGCCTTCTCCACACCCTACGATTACACAGCCACCAGTGGTCAACTTTCCTTTAGTGGTGGAGAAAATACCAAAACTATAGATGTAGCGGTTCTGGGTGATAACTACGACGAGATAGACGAAACCTTCTCTGTCGTATTGAGCAATCCTAGCAATGCCACCATCGCTAAAGCCACTGGGGTAGGAACTATCATTGATAATGATGACTCAGTTAGCATTAGTATTGGTGAGACAAGTATTGTGGAAGGAAACAGTGGTCAGAAAAATCTGACATTCCTAGTGCAGTTGTCAGCACCTAGCGGTCAGGTTGTAACGGTGAACTACGCAACGGCAGATGATACAGCTACAGCAGGCTTAGATTATATCGCCACCAGTGGCACTCTTTCTTTTTCACCTGGTAATACGGGGATGACAGTCAACGTACCAATTATCGGTGACACATTAAATGAACCAAGTGAGTCATTCTTCCTCAACGTAATTAATCTCAGTGATAGTACCACCGCTCAAGCTATAGGTACTATTTTTAACTATGATGGTGGACAACTGATCACTTTAAATGGTACT
The DNA here is from genome assembly GCF_034932285.1 of Cronbergia sp. UHCC 0137. Classification (NCBI taxonomy): domain Bacteria; kingdom Bacillati; phylum Cyanobacteriota; class Cyanophyceae; order Nostocales; family Nostocaceae; genus Cronbergia; species Cronbergia sp. UHCC 0137. Next base: position 39,100 of record NZ_JAYGHC010000043.1, on the reverse strand, counting down.
TCTGGTAATGACCGCATGAATGGTAGTGCTGCTGATGAAATAATTAATGGCGGAGATGGAAATGATATTCTCAATGGCTTGGCTGGAAATGATACCTTAAATGGTGGTAGTGGATCAGGGGCGGATGTTTTAACTGGTGGTCTAGGTGCAGATAAATTCCTGTTTGAATCTTTCTCTGATTCTCTACTGGGGAACTTAGATCGGATTCGTGATTTTAACCCAGGATTGGGCGATGGCGTTCCACCCACCGGAGGCGATCGCATTAAGGTAGGAAACCCCGCATTTTCACCTGCATCAGTATTTAATGTAGGGACGCTAACAGCAACTAATCTCGAATTAGCAACCTCAATCGCTTATGCTAATGCTGATGGTGGTACAGGTTTAGCCGCTAACGAAGCAGTATTCTTCGGGTTCAACCGCCGATTATATCTATCGGTGAATGACACAGATTCTGCATTCAATACTGGTTCTGACTTGTTGATTGAAGTAACTTCGATGATTGGCGCTCCCTCTACCTTGGGTACTCTGACACCAGGAGATTATTTCACCACTCTATAAATTAGGTTTCCAATTGTAGTTTATTATCCACTGGGGTTTCGTCGCTATCGGGTAAGTATTCCTGGGGTGTTGTAACCATAGCTTTCTGCTCTGTTACTTTATCTGCCTATCATAGTCTAATTTTTCTATGGTTAATCGCCTCGATCAAGCAGTATTAAGTACAACCCCATCTACAAAATTGTGTTCTCAAGTCGCCATAAATAATCCCCCAATTACCAGAAATTCCGGGTGGTCGGGGGTTTTAAATGTTGCAGCAAAAAGTGAATTTAATGTTATTAAACAGCTAATAGGTTAATTCTTTTAGTATGGAATGGTTAAGATTAGATGAAAATACAGAGGAAAAAGATAATTTATTTGATTTTGATATAAGTAATCCTTATTGGAAAAACCCATGATTCTTTGTCAAGTTCTATTGACCTTTCGTAATAAACCTGTTATATTAATTTACATAAGTTAACAAAAGCAGAAAAAACTATGTAAATTGTTATTTCCTAAGCTTCGGTATTGGTATCTAATGTCATTTAAACTTCTCCCATCTACCCCGGTTAGTTTCGCCGGGGTTTTTTGTATCATCGGCTTTCTGTTGCCTAACTATTTGTGATCACTCCCTAGAATAGAGTAATATTTTCACATTCAGGGCAAATTTGGTGATAAGTAATGGCCATTTGGTGGAAAAAGATGCAAAGGTGGTGGAGGAAAAATTTTAGAACACCAACTACAACAGAAGAAATTATCGCTATTTATAAAGCTTGGCCTAAAGACCAGGAATGGTTGGCTTTTAGACATTTCTTTTTATGGCAGAGGCTAAATTTATGGCTATGGTTAGCACTTATCTGTTTATTAACTTTTGCTTTACGCAATATTTATGACTTTTTCTTTCCCTTGCAAGAATTAGCTAAACTACCCCCAGCTATAAGAACTCAAGGACTAGGTATCAATTTTGCCTTACTGTTAATTGTCTTAATTTGCTTTGCCCTGCATAAAAATCAGTTTGGTCGTCGTCATCCAGGATGGTTATTTTTGGGATCATCTTGGTCTATTAGTTTATCTTCACAGTTATTTGCTACGTTGAAGGGTTTTGCCTTACCGGATACTCTTGGTTGGTCGCTGTTATTTTTGAGTCAAGCTACATTTATGCCAGTGCGTTGGCATCTCCATTTATTGTCTCAAGTGGGGGTATTGCTTTATTATTTTGGTATTAATACAGCCTTGAATTTGAATACAGGACTACCTAACCATCCAGAAATCTATAATGTGACTTTTATTTTGTACATTTTTTGGTTTTGTACTATATGTGACATTGGTGTTTATCTGTACGATCGCTTACAATGTTCTGAGTTCAAAGCCCGTCTACAACTAGAATCTACTAATCAACAACTGAAATTATTTATTCATGCCGTTTCCCATGATATGCGTAATCCGGTGTTGGGAACTACTATGGTACTTAATAATTTACTCGCACAGCAAGAGGATAAAATACTACTCCCTCGCTCAATTTTAGCACGAATGAAACAAAGTAGCGATCGCCAACTGAATTTAATTAATTCCTTAATGGAAGCCCATCTGAGTGAAGTGCAAGGAGTGTCTTTACAACTGCAACCGCTACAACTGCATCATATAGTTGAGGGAGCGATCGCAGACTTAGAACCAATTTTAGCAGATAATCAAACTATTTTAACCAATTTAGTTAACGCAGATTTACCCGTGATCAATGGTGATCCGACCCAATTATGGCGAGTATTTTCTAATTTAATTGTCAATGCCATCAAACATAATCCTCCCGGCTTACTATTACAAATAGACGCAACCCTAAAAACCAATCATATTTACTGTACCATCAGCGATAACGGTATAGGCATAAATTCGCAACAAAGTCAACGCATATTTGATCTTTATTATCGTGGCGGTAATCTTCACAAAGCAAGTATGAGTTTAGGATTGGGCTTATATCTGTGCAAGCAAATTATTAATGCTCACGGTGGAGAAATTGGTGTTAATAACATGATTGAATCTGGGGCAACTTTTTGGTTTACCCTACCCATTCATAGATATTAATCAATGATGATGATTTGAAAATCCAATAGTTCCAACTATAAGAATTAATTAGAGCAAATATCGTTGATTTGTCTATTTAACTAATTCCCTTTTGCACAAGATAAAGGTAAGCTAATTTAATGAATATTAAATAAAGATAAATTTGGGTTTTTGTCATAGATGGGTTAATTGGGATCAATGGTAATTGCTTCCAACCCATTAGGTTTTGCTGTAAATGATAGAGGTAAGTTCATGGATAAAATTCTGCTACAGACAGTTTGGTTAGTACCTTTTTACTCTTTAATAGGTGGGCTTTTAGCCGTACCTTGGTCGCCGGGAATTATACGGAAAACAGGGCCAAGACCGGCGGGTTATGTTAACTTGGTGATGACATTCTGTTCATTTGTGCATTGTGTCTTAGCCTTCCCCGCCACAGAAAATCATCCACCCCAAGAAATATTTATTCCTTGGTTGTCTACTGCTGGCTTAGATTTAAGTATTGCTTTAGAAATTTCCTCAATTAGTGTTGGGGCGTTAATTGTCATTACTGGTTTAAACTTTCTCGCCCAAATATTTGCTATTGGTTACATGGAAATGGATTGGGGGTGGGGACGTTTTTATTCCTTATTGGGATTATTTGAAGCCGGACTTTGCGCTTTGGTATTGTGTAACAACTTGTTTTTTAGCTATGTAATTTTGGAAATTCTCACCTTGGGAACTTACCTACTGGTGGGTTTATGGTTTAGTCAGCCGTTGGTAGTCACTGGTGCGCGAGATGCTTTTTTAACCAAACGGGTAGGAGACTTATTTTTGTTAATGGGAGTTTTGGGACTATGGACTCTCGCCGGTACTTGGAATTATACAGATTTAGAGATATGGGCGCGGACTGCTAAGGTAGATCCAACAATTATTACATTAGTATGTTTGGCCTTAATTGCCGGGCCAATGGGTAAATGCGCCCAATTTCCCCTACATTTGTGGCTAGATGAAGCAATGGAAGGGCCTGTTCCTAGTACAATTTTACGGAACTCGGTAGTAGTGGCTAGTGGTGCATGGGTATTGATTAAGTTGCAACCTGTGTTTAGTTTGTCAACAGTAGTTTCTTCAGCGATGGTCGCAATTGGGACAGTGACAGCCATTGGGGGGTCATTAATAGCGATCGCACAAATTGACATCAAACGCTGTTTATCCTACTCTGTTAGTGCATACATGGGCTTAGTATTCATCGCCGTCGGCACAGAACAAGACGAAGCAGCACTACTATTAGTCCTCACTCACGCCCTTTCCGCAGCACTTTTGGTCATGAGTACCGGGGGAATAATTTGGAATAGCATCACCCAAGATATTACCCAACTGGGTGGATTATGGTCACGTCGTCCCATTTCAGGACTCGCTTTTATTGTTGGTACTTTGGGGTTAATTGGCTTTCCCCCATTGGGTAGTTTTTGGGCATTATTCAAATTAGCTGATGGTTTATGGTCAACTCATCCTTGGTTAGTGGGAATAATCATTGTTATTAATGGTTTAACCGCCTTTAGTTTAACTAGAGAATTTGCTTTAATCTTTGGTGGAAAACCCACACAAATGAGCGAACGTTCCCCCGAAGCCCATTGGCCAATGGTACTACCAATGGTAATTTTATTAGGCTTTGTTTTACATCTACCTTTAGTCTTGCAAAGTTTATCATTACTTCCGAATTGGGCAAATTTAAATAAAGATGTGGCATTACTTTTAGTTTGGTCGAGTATTTTTGGTTGCAGCATTGCTGGGGTAATTTATTTAGGCAACATTCCTAAACCAATTCGTCTCCCTTGGCAAGGGTTACAAGATTTACTCGCTTATGATTTTTATACGCCCAAACTTTACAAAATTACCATCATTTTTGGCGTTGCCCAACTTGCAAAATTTGCCGATATAATTGACCGATTTGTTGTTGATGGCATCGTTAACTTAGTCGGTTTATTTTCCCTTATCGGTGGAGAAGGACTCAAGTATAGCACCACTGGGCAAACCCAATTTTATGCCTTAACGATACTTTTAGGAGTTGGTGTTTTAGGTGCATGGGTGACTTGGCCTTTTTGGGGAGTTCAGTTTTTAGATTTGATTTTTTAAATTTTGATCATGGATTAATAGATGACAAGGATTTGAAGTTTATCCAATCACGATCACGGATTTAATGGATTACACAGATGACAAGGATTTGAAGTTTATCCAATCACGATCACGGATTTAATGGATTACACAGATGACAAGGATTTGAAGTTTATCCAATCACCAATCACCAATCACCAATCACCATGTTAAGTGTTTTAATCTGGATTCCCATCCTAGCTGCGGCAATAATTGTTTTTTTTCCTGGTAAAACCATTCCAGCCAGTCGCATTCGTTTAACAGCATTAATCGTCTCTGGATTAATTCTTTGTTGGAATTTGTTCATACTTCGGAAATTTGACCTTACCAATCCAGGAATGCAATTTCAAGAATATTTACCCTGGAATGAAACTCTTGGTTTAAGTTATCAATTAGGAGTGGATGGGTTATCAATTCTCATGTTAGTATTAAATAGCCTTCTCACCTGGATTGCTATTTATAGCAGCGATAAAGAAACAGAACGCCCACGGCTTTTTTATTCGATGATTTTATTAGTCAGTGGTGGGGTTGCAGGTGCATTTCTAGCCCAAAACTTACTCCTGTTTTTCCTGTTTTATGAATTAGAATTAATTCCCTTTTACTTACTAATTTCTATTTGGGGAGGAGAAAAAAGAGGATATGCAGGAATCAAGTTTCTGATTTATACCGCCGTTTCCGGTGCTTTAATTTTAGCCACATTTTTAGGAATAGTTTGGTTAGGTGGTTCTCGCAGCTTTGCTGTTGAAGCAGTTTCCACCCAAAACATATCTGCTGGAATGCAATTAGTTCTGTTAGGGGGAATAGTCTTAGGCTTTGGGATTAAAATTCCCCTAGTTCCCTTCCACACTTGGCTACCAGATGCTTATGTAGAGGCTTCCTCACCCATAGCGATTTTGTTAGGTGGGGTATTAGCGAAACTGGGAACTTATGGACTGTTGCGATTTGGAATGGGGTTATTTCCTGACGCATGGAGTATTATTGCCCCTACTTTAGCAATTTGGGGAGCGATTGGGGCGATTTATGCCGCAGTCATAGCGATCGCGCAAAAAGACATCAAACGCATGGTAGCATATAGTTCAATCGGTCACATGGGCTATATTTTATTAGCTGCTGCTGCTAGTACACCTCTCGCATTAGTTGGTGCAGTTTCTCAAATGTTCAGTCACGGAATTATTCTCGCCATTCTTTTCCATTTAGTAGGAGTCGTAGAAGCCAAAGTTGGAACAAGAGAACTAGATAAACTCAATGGTTTAATGAGTCCGATTCGTGGTTTACCCCTAATAAGTGCCTTATTGGTTTTAAGCGGAATGGCCAGCGCAGGTATTCCTGGTTTAACAGGTTTTATTGCTGAATTTATCTCCTTTCAAGGTAGCTTTTCTATTTTCCCCATTCCTACACTTTTATGTGTAGTTGCATCTGGTTTAACCGCAGTTTATTTTGTCATACTTCTCAACCGTACCTGTTTTGGTAAACTGCAAAATGATTTAGCCTACTATCCCAAAGTTCTCTGGGTAGAAAAAATACCAGCCCTAATTTTAGCATCACTAATCGTCTTTTTAGGAGTACAACCAACTTGGTTAGTTCGTTGGAGTGAAAGTACAACTACATCAATGGTATCTGTAATTCCTACCCAAGAAAAAAACACCACCTCTCAATTTGCCCTAACAAAAACTTTAAACACCACAATTAAACCCCTTTAACCATAATAATCATACTTGGATAAGTAGGCTGGGCATTGCCCACCAAACAAACTCTACTACAGCGTAAGTCCTACCTTCTCTTCCTCTGTGAACTCTGCGCCTCTGTGGTTCGTTTCGTTTATTTACTCAAAACTTATAAAATCATCAACAAAAAATATCATGGTACAAACTCCAGAAAAATCAACAACTAAAATTCCTCCTTCTAGACACGAATTTGCCGATATAATTTATCGTCTAGAATCTGGCGGTTCAATGTTACCAGATACCCCAGAAAACCTGATGCAAATCATCGGTATCTATAAAGCTTATGCAGTACCGATGGATTTTTATTGGCGTGATTTACTCTACATTGCCGAACGGGAATTTTTAAACCCATTTCCCTTTTTTAAATACTTCTTACCCCAAGAATATTTAGAACGACATAATCATTATGCTGGTGACGATGCCGATTTAAGAATTTGGCGCGGTCAAGCTACAGCCCACCCAGAACTTTTGGCATTTATGGAGAAAGGGGAAACTTTTAAAATGCCCAGATTATTGCATCATTTATTTCATGATCGCATTAACATGGAGTTTGCCGAAGCCTGTATGCGGGCTATGTTGTGGCACAGAAAAATGTATGCCCCAGTTAACCAATTTGATGCTTATTTAGATTCAGAAGAATATAAAACTAACGCCGATAAAGCCATTAAAGCCTACTTTAAAAATAACCCAGTGATGATGGGAATGTATAAGCTATTCCCGGAAATGTTTTTAGAACAATGTCGGCAAATGTCTTATTATTCTAATCTGGGTTTGTTCTGGGAAGTCATGGCACCGGTATTTTTTGAAATGTCTGATATTTACGACGAAGGGGGATTTAAAGGCGTTCCCGACGCAATGAATTTTTTAGTAAATGGCATATTTGCGATCGCAGGTCGTCCCATTTATCATCATGTATATGTAGATGGACAATGCTATGAAATTATCCCTAAATCCAAAGGTTTTACCTGGTTATATGAAGCTGCTTTACCCTATGTAGAAGCCGTTTTTTACCGAACTGCACCTTTTAGGGGTACAAAATCTTACAACGCCCAAGCTAAACAAGTTCCAGAAGATCAAAAAGACTTCCATTATGGTATTCTTTACGCCGATGTTTTTCCTGTCGGTACTGCTGGTATTCCTCCTACGTTATTAATGCAGGATATGTTGCATTTTCTCCCCCCATATCTTGTTGATTATTACCAACAACATTGTCGAGGTGAAGAAGATATGTTGATTCAGTTGGGAATTAGTTTCCAACGTTCCATGTATAATGTTACTTCTGCGGTAATTCAAGCTTTAAGAACTGCCCTTTTATATCCTTTAGATGACCCCAACCCCAGACATTTACAAGCCAATCGAGAGTTTTTTGAAATGCAATTAAGTCGTTTTACTCTTAGTGCTGCTAGGTTGGGAGATATTCAACGCCAGGATTATAGATAAAAAATTGGGGGTGATTTCAACTATCATAGGACTTACGCACTGTACAAATTAATCATGATCTGCTTTCACCAAAATAGGTTGTTTCAGGTTGCGACTAAGCAGTGCTAAATCCCTACTTTGTATAAGAAAGATTTTTCAGTAATCTTTAAATCTTTTCAAATTGAATCACCTCTAAACAATTAACTACGTTTAATTCCTAAAATGCCTCTAGAATTACAACATCTCATCGGTGGTTACTCGGCTTTACCAATTATCCAAGATGTTAATCTATCTTTGCAAACTGGAGAATGGTTAAGTTTGGTTGGTGCTAATGGTTCGGGTAAGTCTACTTTACTCAAACTAATTAGTCGTCTGTTATCTCCCCAGCAGGGAATGGTATTATTAGATGGTAAGGAGATTCACTCCCAACCTCCTAATTTAGTTGCTCAAAAATTGGCACTTTTACCACAACAACAAACCGTTCCTGTTGGTTTAACGGTAAGGCAATTGGTTAGTTTAGGAAGAACTCCCCATCAACCTTGGTGGCAATGGGAATTAACTGTTAAAGATTGGCAAAAGGTTGAGGCAGCAATTAAAAAAACCCAACTGGAAAATTATAGCGATCGCTTAGTGGAAGAACTCTCTGGTGGTGAAAGACAACGGGCTTTTTTAGCTTTGGCTTTGGCACAAGAACCCAAGGTTTTATTATTAGATGAACCGACTACTTATTTAGATATAAATTATCAATTACAATTATTAGAGTTATTAAAAAATCTCAATCAGCAGCAAGAATTAACTATAGTTACAGTTTTACATGAATTAAATTTAGCCGCCCGCTACAGTTCCCGGATTGCTTTATTAAAACAGGGTCAAATTTGGGAAGTTGGTACGCCGGAAAATGTGTTAACTTCAAATAATATTGCTCAAGTTTTTGGTGTGGAATCTGTGATTATTTCTACTCCTGTGGGTTTACAAGTTTGTGCAATTTCTTCTGTTTAATTAACTAACCACAGAATAAATGATCCGGATTAACTAACCACAGAGGCGCAGAGAACGCAGAGGAATGAGGGTTTGAGAGATTTTTTGTGTTACAAACTGAAAACAAAAAATCAAGCAGCAACGGTGTTTCATCTCCTGCCTGCTGCTATATCTCCCCCTAGCCCCCCTTCCCTACAAGGGAATGGGGGTTTTAAAGCCTCTCCCCGCGTCGGGGAGAGGTTTGGAGAGAGGTTTATTTATACATGAAGAACTTTTAAAACATCCTCTAAATCAGACGCTAAAATTTACCTGCAAAATAGCATCATTGAAATCATTGTCCCCTCCACCAAACAAGTCTTCAAAGCCAAAGAGATTTTCACCCAGGGGGGTGATATGTTGACGCTGGTCGGGGTTGGCTGCACCATAAGAGAAGAAGGTATGAATCTGCCCATTAGCAAGGTTTTCGGGGTTTGTAGCCAGAAATTGATCGACAGTAGCGTTAGCAATTAGGAATAATCCAAAGTTACTGGCACTAGGTAAAGTTAGAGTGTCAGTTCGCACCGTAAAATTATCCGGCGTACCCACAATTAAACCTGATGCTTGGGCGCGTTGCAAAGCGGCCGCAGCATAACCTGTTTCCCCTGGTTGTAGTAGACCAATTCCACCAGTTAAATCGTCTATTTGATAGAGTCCAATGGTGTTTTGATAACTTCCTCCCCGTCCATGGGTGACACTGGCATTAATGGTGCTGCTGGGATCTAGTCCGGGTGAGAGTAACAACGGTGTACCAATGGCAAATTTGGCAAGGGAATTACCGTTATTACTAAAGGTGAGTTCCAATCCTTGGCTACCTTTGGAGTTAATTTGGAATTGATCTTGTTGTTGGGAGGTGTAGGTTTGTGTGCCAATTTTTAGATAAAATTCTAAACCTGTACCAGTTAAAGAACTCAACCCACTGGGAGAAGCTACAAGTGAACCAAAGAATTGCCGTTCGCTGCTGGTGAGGGTATTGAGGGTGATAGTATCTAAGGTGGTGGTGAGGGAAGAATTATTACCCCCAGCTTGATTTTGCAGGAGGACGAGCGATCGCCCTTCGGCAGTCTTTACACCTAATTCATACTCACCGGGTACGGAAATCGCCCACAGTTGGAAGTTAGCATCAACAGCATCAGGGAGGAAAACGGTTTCTAAACCATCTTGTTCCACGACTAATGGTAGGGGTGTATGGGATGGGTGAGACGCTGCTATAGCTGCACTTACTACCTGAATTTGTTCGTTAGCGGTGGCTTCGACCAATATATCCAGAATGCTATTTAAGGAACTAATGCGATCGCTCTTTTCTTCTGCTAATTTTGCTACCTGAGATAATCGCTCTTCTGTAATTCCTCCTAATTCGCCTGCTGCCTGAATAATATCGGCGATGGTTTGGGAATCCTGGAGATTGAGTACAGGATCGTTAGGTTCAAGAAACTGCCCTGTAGCACGGGCAATTAACCAAGCTGCTTCCTCTCCATCCTCAATTCCCGCACCTTGTAGCAGTTGTCCCCCTAGCTGATAGAGTAAGGTGAGTTGATTTTCTAAGTTCAAAACCTGTTTACCTACATCATCATTGCCCCCTGCGTAGGAGTTGAGATCGAGGTCTTGGGGTAGTCCCAGGGCGGTTAAAACTCGTTGATTGGCTGTATCGCTTGCTACTACTTGAGTTTCGACTGCTAAGACCAAGGCCAGCAAAGTAGGAACATCGGCAAAGTCTTGAATCCGTGATTGCCAGTTGTTGAGTAGACGATCTACTTCCTCGGCATCAATTAAACCACTTCCCAATTGCTGCAATACGTTACCCAAATCGAATTGAACGGCTGCTTTGATGGAGGTGAGAGTATCCACAACTGCTGATGATTCTGTGTTTTCGGCTACTCGTTGGATGGTTTTAATGCCGATCGCGATCGCCCTAGCTAAAACATTTTCTACCTCTGGGGAATCTGCGTTAATGAGGGGAGATACCAAATAAGTTTTCACCGCAGACACATCATCACCTTGAAAATCCAGACCATTGTTATAAATAGCCAGTGCGATCGCCCCAGTTACTTGATCAGTCAGTGCCGCAGCAGTTTTGCCCGTTACCGCAGACATATACTGGGTCAAGATGGCAATCATACTCTGAACGACAACATGAGTAGTGTAAACTTTAGTGCCATTTGGGTCGCCATTGGCGATCGCCAACAAAGGATCAAATTGTTGGAGGTTGATACTATCAGGTAATTCCAAAGCAGATTTAACTTTAGTGCCAGCTTCAGCCAGTTCTACACCTTCCTCCTTGAGTTTTTGCAAAAGGCTAGTTAGAGGGGTAATCATCGTTGAATTGAAGGGAGCAAACAAAGGCGTACTGATGGGGATACCTGTGGCAGTATCTACCCCATCGACTACCACCAACCGTCCATCTTCCTCGTCAATTTCACCATTGCGGTTGCGATCGTAGGGAATCAAGCCTACATTCAAATTAAAACTACCATCATCTTGAGTTACAGTCGAAGGTTCGCCTACATCCAACAATCCGTTAAAATTAGTATCAAAGAAAACCGTTCCCCCCTGCAAATAACTCTGACTGGCTTTTCCACCAAAGCCGAGTTCTTTTAACAGAGTGTTCACATCCCACAATTTAAATGTGGCAACATCAACATCTAGAACGGTTTCCATCACTTCTATCAAACCCAAATCAACACCGACTTGGATCTTAGCGTTGAGAAAAGCTTCAATTGCCCCAGTGATATCTAAAACACTGGTATTACCAGAAAACAAAGGAGATAATTCCGAATATCTCACCTTACCATCACTTTTACCCGTGTATTCGCCCCCATCTATAAAGTCTATTTTTACATCATTGTCAGTTTGGACACCGCCGGTAACTTGGGCTTTAGCGACTATGGCATTTAATTCAGCCCCAATGCCAATCCCAAAGGATGCCCCCAACTCGTTCACATCTTTACCATTTTCGTTCACATCTCGCAGGTAAAGACCATCCAGTAACAAGTCAACTTGGGAAAGGTCAAAATCTGCATCTTTCCACAGATTCAACCCGTAATCATCATAGGCCAGGTAAAGATGGGAATTAAGACCCATATCAATTTCTAACACGGCATTTACTCCCAAGCTAGGTAAAATGCCAAAGGGACCGATTTCCGTTAAGTCAAGATTAATGTCAAAGTCTAAATCAGGCATATCGTAGATCAAAAAATCTACGTTTTCTTCACCCAGCAACAATTTTGCCACGCTGGTAAAGTCGGTGAGTAGGGGAATAGATAAGCCATCAATCTCAAAAATGCGCTGGATTACGGTTTTTAGATCATCACTGGCTAGGGGACTGGTAAGAATACGGTCGATGACGTTGCCTGTAGGTGCTAAATCTGCTAGACTAAAATCAATAGATCCATCTTCCACAGCCGCTTTTACCTGTACATCTAAGTTACCTATATCAATCAGCAAATTATCATCAGCCACATAATCATTCACCACTCTCACCACATCAATCAATTCGTTGACTGCATCTAAAAATTCGTAGAAATCCAGTGATGCACCATCATCAAAGCCTTTAAAACCGGCATTTTGTAAAAAATCATTGTCGCCACTTTCGTCATCAACACCGATTAGTTCCAGTACCATTTCCATCACTGTCACTTTGCCGTCGTTGTTGGTGTCAAAAAGTGGATCTAGTCCCACGGCTGAAAGAAACTTGGTGTCGGTGTTGAGGGTGTCAATAATTGGGTAAATGGGTTCGAGAATATTATCAATTAGACCTATGTATTCTTTGACGTAACCTTGCACAAGGGATTGGACATCTATGGCGGCGTTTTCTATGCTTAACCCAAAATCAGTCACAGCACTAACAGCATTATCAGCATAGTTGAATAGAGGCATATCAGCGATCGCTAAATCAAATTCTAAACCGGGGAATAGATCGGTAATGCGATCGTCGGGACTAGCTGAAAGTAACAATTTAGCAAAACTACTATCTGTAAAATTATAGTTAATGCTGTCAAAAAAGTCTTGAATGGGTTGGGTGTTAAGGGTTTTAAGTTCATCTGTGTTCAAGGCTGTGTCGCTACCACCGATGGTAATGTTGTAATCTAAATCTAGATCAATGCCATTGTCGGTAAAGTCTACACTCAGTCCATTTATACTATCTAACCCCGTTAAGTCCACATCTTGGAAGGTAATGGAGGGGGTGAAAACGGTATTGGTGGTGTTGAGGTAGTAACCTGTGGTTTTATTGATGCCAAAACCTAGTGTAAAATCATAAATCACATCGGTTAGAGCTTCACCATTGACTCTTAAACCAAGGGCAGGTGTTCCCAAATCCTCACTCAGAGGGATAGTTACATCGTTGTAGGTGACGCGGAAGGAAGCGGTGAAAGGGGTATCTGTACTGTTGGGGGTGTAATTAATGGCAATATTAGAAACGCTGCTACCCAATTGTTCTGAGAGAACGTCGCGGAAAATTTGATCTAACTTCCAAGCTGTGAGATTAGTTGTAGTCCGAACCGCACTACTGATTTCATCGGTAATTAAATCAAAGAAGTTAGGTAGAGAACTAGCAGCACCAATGAGAGGTAGAGAAGATTCTGTAAAACCCGTAGCGATCGCATCTAAACTATATTCTAGTCCTAAAGCTGTGTTGACACTGTTAAAGGTGCGATCGATAATGTTCACCGTTTGGGGTGTCACCGTCAAACTGGCATAATTAGTATCAGTGGTCGTGAAACTATAGGCAATTGTTGTACTGTGGGTAGCATTACTCTCAGCTACATTTTCGTCCACACCGGTCATTGTCACAGCTTGGAGAACAGACCAAGTATCTGGTGTGAAAGTTTTAGAAGCGATCGCCCCCAACTGACTATCACTGGTAAAATTAACAGTAACGTTGCTAGTTGGTTCACTTAAGAGCGAAACATAGAAAGTATTAGTTCCCCCTTCTTTCACCACCGGAACATTCCCCGGCTGGATTACCTTCAGCCCTGGTACATCATTATCAACTATCGTCAAACTACTAGATGTTCCATCCCCCAAAGTGTAACCAGTACCGGAAAGTATCTGTACAGTGACGCTTTCAGTTTCCGTCAGAAAATCATCAATACCAAAAACCGTCAAAGTCGTGCTAGTCTGTCCAGGGGCAACACGAACCGTTCCAGTTTGGACAATTGATTGATAATCACTACCATTAGTTGCAGTGCTAGTGGTGACAACTTGGTAAGCTACTTCCAACCCCGTTGAACCCACAGAACTATCCGCCGCATCACTCAAAAAGATCGTAAAATAACCAGGAGCAGCTTCTTCCGCCGCATTTTGAGAAGTTTCAATTGTGGCAATGGGTACATCTGTATCAACAATGTTAACAGTAATTGTGGACGGGGCAGTTAAAGCAGCGTAGTGATTATCAATGATGCTAATTTGATCAATCCCCACACTATTGTCACCACCATAGCTATTTAACCCTGTAAAACTCAGGGTATAATCACCTGCTGCGGGTACATCAAGCACCGCACTGTAGCTAGTCCAAGCCGTGTTGGACGTTTCCCAAGTTGTTTGAGAGTTGACCAAAACTGTCGTATCATCCAGCTTAATCGTTACAGGGTTTCTCTGTCCCTGACGGGATGCCGCTTTCCAAGTCAGCGTATAGCTACCCACTCCAGGAAAAGAAACAACTTGACTGAGGGTAGATGTGCCTTGAATACTTACCCCTTGAGTACCTTCGGGAACTGTGGTATAATTCCAAGCCGAATTATTGGCAAACAAAGCCGGTCCCTGGGTACTATTACCTCCACCTTCCCAGAGAAATGCGGCTTGTTGTTCCGCAGTCATATTGCCAAAATAAGTGAAGCCATTGGCAGATGTGTCTTCAAAACCGGCATTCAGCACACCAGAAACACTCTCCACAGTAAAGCTAATCTGGCTGCTGTGGTTATATTCAACTTTACTATCTTCCACAGCCAACACTGTCACCGTTTGGGGAATACTCCAATTACTCTCATCAAAACTCAGGGTAGCTGCGATTCCTGGACGATGATCAGCAAACTGAATTTCCCCGTCGCTGGGAGTCATGGTGATATTGATTTCTGTCAATGGTTTTGTAGACAGATAGACTTGATAAGTGCTTAACCCACCTTCTTGGCTACTATCAGTTACTTGCTTCACCTGAATGGCCGCATTATCATTGTCTTGGTTTTGAACTGTAATATCATCCACCACCAAATCATCATACTTACCATCGCCACTGACAACGGTACTAATGATCTGATAACTCACCGTATCATCATCAGTTTGATCATCTTGGGGAGTGAGGCTGAAGGTCTGAGCAACATTCCAGTTGTCGGGGGTAAAATAAAGAGAGACAACTTCTTGACCTGTTTGCAAATCAGCAGAGAGTAAGCCTTCATCAGTATTGTTACTACCAAGGTAAAGAATAACTGTATCCGTTGGTTGACTGGTGAGTTGAGCAGAAAAAGATAAAGCAGTGCTGCTACCTTCGCTAGTGGTGTAGGTTTTACCAGAAATAGATTGACCAGAACTATCAGTAATTGTTACTCCCGCCGTGTCGTTGTCTTGTATGGTGAAAGTAACGCTGTTATTTTGGGCAATTTGATAGCCTTGATTGGTATTCAGGACGACGGTAATTGTTTCATCCCCTTCGGCAATGTCGTCGCTGTAGGGAGTCAGGTCTAAGGTAGCAGATTGACCAGGGAAAATAGTGATTTCACCACTAGCGAGGTTTTCGTAAAAGTCGATTGTCCCGGCTAAATTACCCATCAATAAATCAGGGTCGGTATCGCCATCAATATTTACTAGAGTGGGGATAGGATGGTCAGGAACAGTGATGATACTGCTGCGAGTGAGAATTTCATCATTTTGGATAAACACCGGGCTAGAAACCGTTCCCGTATTTAACCAATACTGAATTACTCCACCGGATGACCCACTGTTAATATTGGCATCTCCGGCGATAATGGCATCAAAGTCACCATCATCATCTATATCACCAAAGGTAATGGCAGAGCGACTATTCACATTTACGCTAGTGAAAATATTATCACTACCTGTAACTTCTGTAAATATTGGACTCGTCTCACTGCCTGTATTTCGGTAAAATTTGATTATCCCCTGGGCTGTACCCGTGAATAAATCCAAATCACCATCAGCATCAATATCCACTAACACGGGTGTGCTATAAGTTCCCACATCAACGCTAGATAGAGGATTGGCTGTTCCAGTTTGTTCGGTGAAACTGGGGGTGCTAACTGTTCCTGTATTCTTGTAAAAACGAATTGTGCCGTCGCTGCTACCCAAGAATAAATCCTCATCTCCATCTGCGTCCATGTCGCCAAAAGCCGGGGACGTGTAGCCGGGGGAGGTAGAACCGTTGAGGTCAATAGCACTCAAAGGGTTGCCAGTGGTTTGTAAAGTGAAGGTGGGTAGTCCGATGCTGCCTGTGGTTTCTACAGAAGTGTTTTTGTAATAAACAATAGTACCATAATAAGTACCAACAAAAGCATCGCGATCGCCATCGTTATCTAAATCCACAAAAGCCGGGGCGCTGTAACTATCTATATCTGCACTATTGAAAGGGTTGTCTGCACCAACTTGTTGATTAAATAACGAAAACGGCTGATAATCTACCCCTTCCGTTGCTGCATTACCCGCTTCTGGTCCGGTTAAAACAGAATAGCGAACACTAACGGCATTTCCTGAACTACCTTCACCGACGCTAATAATAAATTTACCAGGGTTTCCAGCATCTTCAACAATTGTACTGCTCCCAGAAATGGCTATTTGCGCCAATGGGTCTGTGGCCAGGTTATCATCATCAGCAACGGTATTATTAACCACGTCGCCATTAATATCGTTATTGGTAATGGGCAGTAACTCATACAAACCATTGTAATTACCATCGCTGCTGGTGGTTGTAACTGTGACGCTGTAGCTAACATCCCCGTCAGCGCGGTTGTCTGTTAAACCCGCAACTGTGAGGTTTTGGTAACTATCCCAATTATCGGCAGTGAAGGTTAAACTGGTAGCAGAAAAACTGTTTTCGGTGGCATCAATAGTGGCGCTGTCAAATGTTAAGGTGACATTGGCTGTAGGCTGACTATTCAACCGCACCCGCAGCACGGAACTATCCCCTTCTTCTGTGAGTAAAGTAGTAATACCTGTGTCTAAGATATTGGTAGTGATAGGTAAGTTAATGGTCTGATTGTTGTAGACAGCATTAATTTGGTAAGTAAAATCCGCCGTTGTGTTGGTAGCTAAGTTAGAAATTGCTACATTTTGGGCAGAGTTCCAATTATCGCTGGTGAAGGTCAAACTCTTGCTGGTAGCACCACTGGTTAAACCATCGGCAAAGGAGACAGTAACATTGGTGGTGGGTTGACTAATCAAACTCACACTCAAACTAACTGTTTCATCATCTACTGAGATTACCTTAGCATTTATTAGATCATTGGTAGTAGCGATTGTCCCTGTAGTTTGAGGAGTGGCAAAACTTAATCCAGCCGTATCATCATCGCTCAAAGTCATGGTGGCGGTAGATGTGGCACTATTGACAATGTAACCTGTTCCTGCTTGCAAAGTGACAATCACAGTTTCAGCACTTTCGGCCAAATCATTATCTAGGGTTTGCACCGCCAGAATGACGCTACTTTCCCCTGCTGCTACTTCTAGGACACCGGAGAGGGCTGTATAATCACTACCCGTCGTAGCAGTGCCTGTAACAGTATAACCAATCGTTAAACCGCCACTGGGAGCAGGATTGCTGAGTGTAACTAAATAATTTCCTGGTGTTTGCTCCCCTTCGTTGGCATTAGTTGACAGAGAAATGCTAACCGTAGGAGTAATATTGGGTGTGCCTGTTTGTCCTTCCGTTGGTTGCAGAGTGGGTACACCGTCATCAGGTTTAACTGTGATGCTGCTAGAAATGCCATTATAGACAGTATCTGTACTGGTGGTGCTAATAGCCAGAGTCTTGCTACTGGTAATATTGCTCAGGGTAACGCTTTGGGTATCATCCCAATTGCTGGTGGTGAAAGTTAAGGAAGTTGTATCTACTTTAACTGTGACACTGGCAGTAGGTTGGCTGGTAAGTTTAACTTTGTAGGTAACTTGACCGCTAGAGTTGGCTTCTAGGAGATTGGTAGAGGTGACAGCTTGACCGTAGGCATCTAAAACGGCTACCCCTTTGGTATAATGACCACTATCTGTAATATTCACCGTGGCGGTTTTTGTTGTCCCTAAACCGTAGGTGGGTGCAGTGGTGCTATCTGTGAGTAAAGTGATAGAAATGGTTTCTGTGGATTCAGCGATCGCATCCGGTAAAGCACTCAAATACAACCGCGCTGAATTAGCACCTTGGGGAATATATACCACATTTTCCGCACTACCGCTACTATTTAACCTTCCCTGGGCATTAAGATAATCGGTAACTTGGGTAGCTGTTCCCCCTGTAATTTGGTAATACACCCGCAACCCGGAGCTATTGGTAACATCTGCACTCAGGCTCAAATCTACATAACCAATAAACCCACCTGTGGTACTGCCTTCAGCTAAATTCTGCACTGTGGAAACACTCACCACTGGCTCATTATCTGTCACCGTTAAAGTTGTGGAATTTTTGCTCAAATCCACCCGGTAGGTGCTGGTAACGGCAATATTATTAACTGTTGTATAGGTAGAAGAAGGTAACAGCGTCAGGTTAACAGTTTCGCTAGGATCATAGTTAAAATCATCATTAGCAAAGACATAAATAGTTTTACTAGATTGATTCAGAGCGATCGAAATCGTTCCTGATCCGGCAGAACCAATGCTCCCATTACTGAGATTATTGTCATCATCTAAAATTACATCACTGGTTGCTCCGGTGAGACTGTAAGCTAGGGTAAAAGCAGTCGGGGCTGTTGTATTGAGAGAAATAGTAAACTGTCCCGTTGCTCCTCCCTCCACTGGATTAACCAACCCAGTTGAACTAATGCTAACTACGGGAGTTGTATCTTGAATAGTTAAAGTCGCACTGGATTTAGTAGAGTCAACCGTATAATTATTGCTAATACCATTACCAGTGAGGGTGAGAATTACCGTTTCGTTGGGGTCGTAGTTGGTATCGTTAATGGGGGCAATGGTAATGGTTTTAGAAGATTGTCCAGTAGAGAAGGTGGTGCTTCCTGACAAGGTATAATCGGTGTTATTGGTTGCCGTCCCGCTAACCGTGTAATTAACAGTTGTACTTGTATAAGCTCCCTCATCTAAAGTAATGGTAAAAGTCCCACTACTCCCACCTTCCACCGGATTACTACCCGCCGTGATACTAGCCTTTCTTAATTCGTTTTCATACCAATAAATATCATCTTCGCCTTCCGTTGCGGCAGCAATATCAGGAAAGCCGTCATTATTAATATCCCCAGCATATACAGCCGTAATACCATCTAAACCAGTGTTGATACTGTAAAAAGTAAAAGAGCCACTACCATTATTGGCGTACCAGTAAAGCACATCTCCAGAATCACTGTTACCTTCCCCAAAGACGAGATCAATATCTCCATCTTGGTCAATATCCTCAGCATCTAATTGATATACTCTAAAACTAGCAACCGTTGTTGGTCCACTAAAAGAGCCAGAACCATTGTTTTTCCAGTAACGTACCCCATTTTCAGCAGCAATAATAATGTCATTGTCGCCGTCGTTATCTATGTCCGCAGCTACCACATCCCAGACAGCGTAACTGGTGCTAAGGGTGGTGGCTGTCCAACTTGTACCGTTACCATTATTTCGATACCAAGTTAACTCATTATCCCCAGCCGCAACTAAATCTAAATCGCTATCTGTATCAAAGTTTGCCCCGAAAACAGCCCGCGCTTCACTGAGAGAACCATCCAGAGTTATACTACTAAAATTACCTCCTGAAGTTTGTCGCCAGATTCTCACATCGTCATCATCTTCAGTGACAACGGCAATATCAGGAAAACCATCTGTACCAAAATTGCCAACAAATATTTTAGTAGCACCCATAGCGCTATTGGCAATTCTATTACTACTCCAAGATGTTCCCATTCCATTGGTGTTGTAAAAGATGGTGACATCATCATCACCATTTTCTGCTGTCACTAAATCAATATCGCCATCTTGATCTATATCAGCTGCATACACAGCATTACGACCACCTCCTAAACCGCCTGTCACCTCAAATATAGTAGTGCTAATGGTGCTATTACCGTTATTCTTATGCCAGATCAAGTCATCATCATCATATCCAGAAGAAACGGCAATAATTTCTACATCTCCGTCTTGATCCAAGTCTGCGGCTGTAACACCAGTTGGGTATGAGAAGTTGCTGTTAACTGTGGTTCTAGTAAAATTTACGGCCATGATTTTATCCTCAAAGATTGTTTAACTTGAAACCCATATAGCTAGAGATTGTAAGAGTTTAAGGCATTGGTGATTTGAGGTATGAAGATGATTTTCAATAGACATCTCCAGAAACTAAATATGCTTTATCTACAACCTTTGTAGAGACGTTCCATGGGTAGGGATTCTCGTCTCTACATTCTTTTTCACCAGAGAGGTTATATAAAACATCTGTACACCTAAATTCATACTTGGTTTCAGCAACACTGAGTTTAAGATGCTTTTGACTTCAGCACATCAACCTTATGTACTGTGTATCTGGTACTTTAGAGCTATATCTTTTTTGCTGGTATTGTGATAGTGTAATGAATCCTTTTTAGCATATTTGAATACAAATACTTATGAAATCGCTTCAGTGGCAAAGACATCCTTTCCCGAATCTGCTTTATCTAGAGTGGCTATTTTTAGGGATGTCATTCGTGACAGTCTTTTCTAATTTCCCTATTTCCTCTAACCCCACATATACGGGGATAATTGTACTATCACTTCTACAAAATAGTCCTTGGCAAATTCGAGCAGGAGTTGTGGTAATTTTGCTTTTCATTGGAATTTCTGGATTATGCTTACCGAAAGGTTCATGGTGCTGGATTTATATCTCAATTCAGTTTGGATTGTCTTGGTTAGCTTCTCTGTTGTGTCTCGGAAAAGAATTAAATGTGGTGCTAGTCAGTCGGTTTATTGCTTTTTTATTAATAGTGGTGGTGATCCGTAGCTATCTAATTTTTTCCGGTATATCTAGACAATTATTGCTGATTACTGCTTATATTTCTTTCCAACTATTTATAATTTATTTTTTAGTGAATTATATGCCCAATCTATTGATAAAAGAAATTATTGGATTAATGTTATATCCTTCTTTTATATTTGGAGCATGGATGTTTCTTTTTTTAATCTTGGTACATACTTTAATTGCTGAACGTCAAAGTCGTCAGGAATTAGCGGAATCTCATCGTCAATTACAACGGTATGCCCAATTAATTGAAGGACAGGCGATTTTAAGGGAAAGGACATATATTGCTAGAGAAATTCATGATGCTGTCGGACATTGTTTAGCTACCCAAAGTATCCAATTAGAAAATGCTAGAGTGTTGCTTGAACAGGATGTGAAAAAGAGTGGTTATTATTTAGATAAAGCTAGGGAATTGGGGGATATTGCCATTAGAGATATGCAGCGATCGCTCTCTATTTTATCTACTGATCCTTTGGGTAATGAATCTTTTACTACAGCTTTTTCTCGATTATTAAATAATTTCCAACAATCTACTCCTATTCAATTAGATCATCATTTAAACTTAGAAATTAATTTGTCAACAGAAATAGCGATCGCTCTCTATCGTATTGCCCAAGAAGCCCTAACTAATATCATCAAACATTCCCAAGCTACACAGGTTTATATTAATCTCTATCAAACTAATAATTATATTATTTTAGAAATCCAAGATAATGGAATTGGCTTTAACCCTGAAGATAATTTAGCAGGTTTTGGACTCCAAGGAATGCGCGATCGCACGGAAGCTTTAGGAGGTAAATTAGAAATTATTAGTCAACAATCTCAAGGCTGTAATATCATTGTTAAAATTAGGGAATATCTCCATGAAAATTCGAGTTCTATTAGCTGATGATCAAAGTTTAGTGAGAGAAGGTTTATCTAATTTACTCAAACAACAACCTGATTTAGAAATTGTCGCAGAAGCAGAAAATGGAAAAGTTGCTGTAGAATTAGCCCACAAATTCCACCCAAATGTAGTTTTGATGGATGTACGAATGCCGATTATGGATGGTGTAGCAGCAACTCGCAATCTTCAACAACAACTCCCAGAAGTTAAGGTTTTAATTTTGAGTACCTTTAGCGATATTCAATATTTGACTCAGGCTTTAAAATTCGGGGCAAAAGGTTATTTACTCAAAAATACTCGTTCTCATGAAATCGCTGATGCAATTCGATTGGTGCATCAAGGACACACTCATTTTGGACCCGGACTTTTTGATCAATTATTACCCTTAGTTCAAGAATCTAAACCCAAGATTACTCAAGAATTAGAACAACTTACTCCTAGAGAAAAAGAAGTGTTAAAATTAATTGCTCAAGGTTATTCTAACCGAGAAATTGCTCAAAAATTATATCTTTCTGAGCAAACTGTCAAAAATCATGTGTCTAGTATTTTACACCGCTTGAACTTGCGCGATCGCACTCAAGCCGCTTTAATCGGAACTAATTTACTCAACTCCTAATACCAATTTTATGTGAAGCTGCATAGACTGATGACATCAATAGACATCTCCGGTAAAGATTGTAGAGACGTTCCATGGAACGTCTCTACAGGGGTTTTAGGTAACGCATATTTAGTTTCTGGAGATGTCTACAGCCGAAAAGAATCGCCGTGACCGCGCTCGTGGTAAACCCAAAAAATTAGCAATTACTGCTTGTGTTCATAAAATGTTAATCATCTTAAATGCGATGATTCGGGATCATCTTCCTTGGTCTATGACTCACGACTCACAACCAATTTCTGCATAAAGTTTCACTATCGTTTTTATACCTCCAATCTTGTTTGGTAATTTATGGCAATCTATAATTTACCTATTTTGTCTTGCTCTGTTTTTCTCCTCTATTTTCTGACTTTTTTCCTAGACTTTAAATTTTTCCTTAACGATGCCTGCGGCGTACCTCTTTGAGGAAGCAAGCTACGCGGTAGCGTCTCGTAGAGAGCGAAGCTATCGCTTGACAATCAAGACAGTCGCTACAAATCAACTACAAATCAACACTTTTTTCAATTTGGACAAGGTATTGTTGTTAGTAGTCAATAAAACAGTGGGGTATTGATGTCTACAGGATAGGGCGTGAGGAAAAACGGTTTTAGAGTTGTTTACTTTTTTATACAGTTTGGTTTTATTCTGTCTACTTAACGGTGGCGTTATCAGTAGCTTACCGTAGGTATTGTCGTTTATTTGATCACCGGAGGGCTTTTGTCAGTTTGCTATTAATTGGAGTTTAGAACTAATTTTAATTATCAAATCGTAAAACCTCTACCCAAACAGGCTTTTAGTATTTATGAGGTCAATATGATTTCTAAGTCTAAAATGCTTACCAAACAAGGTTTGTAGCCTTAAATAAAGAATTTACTCTAAACTCATTGATTAAAGATCATTTCCAAAGTTTCATGAATTACCTAAACACTTCGTAATTGTATGTAATCAATCTTTATAAAAAGTTTACAAAAATCTCTTGCTTTTAATAACGTAATTAGAATAAATTCATGATGTCTAGTATTTCATCTCACTATTAAATAAATCTTTTTCTTGAGTAAAGAAAAGATTATCTAGAAGGTTTTCCTTGGTAAAGGAAAGATTATCTGTTTGGTCATAATAGTACGTTAATACCAAGGAGTTTCAATATATATGGATACAGTGCATATTCACGATTCTAATTTGCCGTTTGTAGCTTCTCCTTTAGATCACTTTTTTCAAAACTCCAATTTTGTTCCTGATTTTACTCAACAGGCTATCACCGCCACACAATTGTATCTACAAGATTTTTCTATTTCTGCTGATTTTGCTGATAAAATACATTTAGCTTTTGGTGAGCAATTAAATTTACAAACCGCTCATACTCTAATTGAAAACCTAGCTAATGGAACAGTAATTCCCAATATTGAAATTATTCCCCAAGAACAGCTAAACGCTTATGGGGCATTTGGTGACAATACTATTTATATATCTCAAGAACTAAATAAATTAGATACATTTCAACTTGCCGTAAACACATTTTTAGAAGAAACAGGACATTTTATTGATTCACAATTAAATACATTTGATGCACCAGGAGATGAAGGAGCTATTTTTGCTAAACTTGTCCAAAATCAGCCTTTAAGTTCTGATGAATTGACAAGATTAAAAACAGAAAATGATCACGGTATTTTAACATTCAATGATAAATCCTTTAATGTTGAATACGCAAATATAGAATTAATTTTTGGTTCAACCAATCCAGATAATATCACCCTCCAACCAGGACAATCAATATTTACAGGTGATGGCATAGATGATATTGAAGGAATTGTTAATAATGTAATTAATGCCGGCAATAGTGATGATACAGTCAGAGCAGGTAGTGATTCTAGCGTTTTTGGTGGAGATGGTAACGATAACCTAATTATAGGTCAAAACGGCTTTGCTCAAGGTACTGTTGCCGATGGGGGTAATGGTAATGATACCCTGACTGTAGTACAGGCTGATGGTAGTAACAGCTTGTTTGGTGCAGCAGGTAACGACACTCTCCTAGTCGTGGAGGGTTCAGCACAAATGCTATTTGGTGGTTCTGGTAGCGACAAACTTACCAGTAACGGTAGTCAAAATCGTCTTTATGGTGGTTCTGGTGACGACGAACTATTTGGAAATGAAAACGACTACCTCTTTGGTGGTGACGGTAATGATGTATTATTTGCCGGAGAAAAGGGAGGAAATAGTCTAACTGGTGGTGATGGTATTGATAAATTTTGGATTACCACAGCTAGTTTACCAAATAGCAAGAACATCATTACTGATTTTAATTCAGGAACAGATGTAATTGGAATTGGTGGTATTGCTGAAATTACCCAATTTGCTGACTTGACATTAGTGCAACAAGGTAATGATACCTTGGTAAAATTTGGTGAGATTGAATTAGTTTCCTTAATAGGAGTAACAGTTAGCAATCTCCAATCAGTTGACTTTGGCTTTCCTTCATCTGGAGATAACGCACCACCAGTAATTACAACATCTTTAGTCAACGATACAGGCAAGAGTAATTCTGATAAAATTACTTCAGATGCAACGATTGGGGGAACTGTCAGCGATGTTAGTCAAATCAATAAATTCCAAGCCAAGTTAAATTCTGGTAGTTTTATAGATGTTTTATCTAAGTTGCAGAATGGTGAATTTACCTTAGATATAGCCACACTCACACAAATTAACAATGGACAATTACCAGATGGAATTTATCAACTAACTTTACAAGCAGAAGATGAATTTGGTAATGTTTCCTCTCAAGTTAATTTAGAATTTACCCTAGATACAACTGCACCTCAAACCACAAACTTTATTTCCTCAATCTTAGCCAGTGAATTACAAAATCCACGGGGAATGACTATAGGAAGTGACGGTAATCTTTACTTTACAGAAGCAGGAAACGGTGGAAATGGAACTTCTGTAGTCGCAGGAAATGGTGCAACAGTATTTTATGGAGAAACAGGGCGAATTTCTAGTTATAATCCAGAAACAAATAATATCACACCATTAATTACCAATTTAGCCTCTTTAGCCACCTCTCAAGGAGGAGGTGGAACAGGAATTGCAGATTTAGCTTTTGATAGTGAAGGTAATTTATATGGTTTGATGGGTTTAGGTGGAAATCCAGAAATTAGAACAACTTTAGGTATATCTGAATTTGGACAGGTAATTGCTATTGATTTATCAGGAACACCTAGTTGGGAAAACATAGCTGACATTGCAGCTTTTGAAGCAGAAAATAATCCCGACGGAGGAGATATAAATAGTAATCCCTACTCTTTAGTTATTGATCAAAATGGGACAATTTTTGTCAGCGACGCAGGAGGAAATAATGTTTTAAAAGTCAATGATTCCACAGTCAGTTTAGAAACAGTTTTAGTTCCTCTTCCCATGGAATCAGTCCCAACGGGTATGGCTATTGGTGTAGATAACCTTCCCTACGTTGGACAATTAACTGGTTTCCCCTTCCCTGTTGGTGCAGCGAATGTGTATAGTTTACAAGAGGGAGAATCGAGTATTTTCGCATCTGGTTTCAGTTATATTACAGATATTGCCTTTGGTGCTGATAACAGTCTTTACGTCCTAGAATATGGCAAGGATTTCTTAGCAGGTGATTTCCAAGGAAGTTTGTGGGAAGTGAAGCCAGACGGAACAAGAAGTAAGATTGTCAGTGGTGGTTTATTTAATCCCATAGGATTAGCAGTTGATAACGAGAGAATTTATATTGCTAACCGTGGAAATATAGCCGGAATTGGTGAAATTATTGAGTTATTGAATCTAAATACTTTCTCTGGTAATGCAGTATTAAGTCAAGGTGTAAGATTGCAAGGTAATGTTAATGGTACAAGTTCTCAGATTGATAAATTGAGTTATCACTTTGGTAGCGGTAGTGAAATTGATGTACCAATAAATGCCGACGGTTCGTTTGATTTGGAATTAAATTTAACTGGTTTATCTGGAGAACAAAACCTGATAATTAGAACAGTTGATTTAGCCGGAAACAGTACAGAAATAACTCAAATTGTAGTAGTTAGTCAGTCAATTTCAGACACAACACCGCCAGAAATTACTGCTAATCTCAAGAACGATACAGGCATTAACACAGATGGTATTACTTCAGATTCTACAATTGAGGGAACAGTCACCGATAGTAGTGAGATAGCTAAGTTTGAAGCTAAGTTAAATTCTGGCAATTTTGTGGATGTTTTATCTAAGTTACAGAATGGTGAATTTACCTTAGATACAGTTACACTCACAGAAATTAATGGAGGACAATTATCAGATGGAACTTATCAACTAACTTTACAAGCAGAAGATGAATTTGGTAATATTTCTACTCAGGTAAATTTAGAATTTAACTTGGATACTCTTGCACCCCAAACACCGGGGTTCATCTTAGATACATTATTTGATTCTGCACCTATTGGTAATTCTCAGACAACATTTACCACTGTCAAACTATTAGGAGAAACAGAGGCAAATACCACTGTTACACTAGAAGGAATAGGAACATCAATTACTGCCGATACTGCGGGTAAGTTTAGATTTGATAATGTGTTGTTAACATTGGGTGATAATTCCTTCACCGTTAACGCTAAAGATACAGCCGGGAATAGTAGCACATTTACTACTATTATCAAACGAGTTGATCAAGAAGACAGTGATGTGGTATTAGATTGGAACGCCACACTGTTAAATGCTATTTATGAAGACAAGACAACACCACCGATTGCTTCTCGGAATATGGCCATAACCCAAACTGCCGTATTTGATGCTATAAATAGTATTACTGGGACTTACGAAAATTATCACTTCACAGGAACAGCCCCCACAGGTGCATCTCCAGAAGCCGCAGCAGCATCAGCAGCCCATCAAGTTTTAGTTAATCTTTATCCCCAACAAAAAGATTATTTTGATAATGCTTTAACAGCGTCTTTAGCAGAAATTACCGACGGTACAGCAGAAGATAATGGAGTAACATTTGGACGCACTGTAGCCGATAATATTTTATCTTTAAGAAGTGCAGATGGGTCAACTAATACTGTTACCTATACGCCAGGAACAAACCCCGGACAATGGCAACCAACCGCCCCAGGATTTGCTTCTGGTTTATTACCTCAATGGGGACAAGTTACACCCTTTGGATTAACAAGTGGTAATCAATTCCGTCCTGATGGTGTACCAGCTTTAAACAGTGCTGATTACACAATAGAATTTAATCAAGTCAAAGATTTAGGAAGTATTAATAGTACAACTCGTACCACGGAACAAACGGAAATTGCTAAATTCTGGGCTGATGGATCAGGTACATTTACACCTCCTGGACATTGGAATCAAATCGCCCAAAATGTTGCCGCAGAAAAGAGTAATTCTTTAGTAGATAATGCTCGTTTATTTGCATTATTAGATATTTCATTAGCTGATGCGGGTATTGCGGCTTGGGATGCCAAATACCATTATGATTTCTGGCGACCAATTACAGCGATTCAAAATGCAGATAGTGATGGAAATGCTGATACCATTGCTGATGCTAGTTGGAAACCTTTATTAACTACTCCACCATTCCCAGAATATGTTTCTGGACATAGTACCTTTAGTGGTGCGGCGGAAACTATCTTAACAGAATTGTTGGGTAATAATGTCAGCTTTACGACTAATTCTTTAGGTATTCCTGGAGTTGATCGAGAATTTGATAACTTTACAGATGCAGCAAATGAGGCGGGAATTAGCCGCATTTATGGAGGTATTCATTTTAATTCTGCCAATGTGGAAGGGTTAGCAACTGGTAGAAGTGTGGGTAATTATGTTCTGGAAAACTTGTTAGCACCTGTCATTTCAGATACAACAGCACCTACTATTAATATTTCTAGCATTCCATCAACAGTTACATCTTTCGTAGAATTAACCTTTAATGAACCAGTACAAGATAGTTCATTTGTAGCAGATAAATACAATTTAGTTATTTCTGGAGGAATTGCTGATGGTCAAGCTATCACAATTAGCTCAGTTGAAAAACTCAGTTCTACCCTAGTAAGATTGAATTTAGCAGCCGCTTTCACCGCAGGTAATTATCAATTAACTGTCGCTTCAGGTATTACTGATTTAGTTGGAAATGCCACCAATTCATCCCAGGATTTTGACATTAATATTGCTGATGCACCTATAGAAATTTCTCCTACTAATGGGGAAGAAATGGTGGGATTGAATCGGGAAACTGTGGTTAAATTTGGTAAGAAAATAGATCCAAATACTGTTAATGATGACAGTTTGTATCTCATAGCTAATGGTCAACGAGTTGAGGGAGAAATTAAAGTTTCCAGTACAGAAGAATTTGCAACTTTCTTCTATGAAAATCCCTTACCTTCCTCTACAGAAGTGAGAGTTGTAGTTGATGGTAGTAAGATAATTGGCCGTGATAGTGTAGCGATTGATGGAGATTTAGATGGTGTTGCTGGTGGTATTGCTACAGCAGACTTTACAACCTTACCAATTACTAGAATTGAAGGAACTGATGTTTGGGGTTATGTCTATGACTCCTACAACAAAAATCCCGATGGTTCTAATATTCCCATCCAGGGTGTAACTATTCGTCTGGATGCTTTACCAGATGTTTTTACTGTCACTGATGAAAATGGTTATTTTATTCTTGAAGATGTACCTGCACCAGACTTTTATGTTTACATTGATGGTTCAACGGCTACAGGTGCGCCAGATGCTACTCAGTATGCCAGCTTAGGTAAACCTTTCCACAGTGTACCGGGACAGTCTACGCAGTTGTTTATGGATGGTTTGCCATTTGATGTGTATTTACCACCAATGGCGGCTAGTGATGTTAAACCATTATCTACTACGGAAGATACTCAAGTTGGATTTGGTGAAGTTTCCCAAGAGTTTTTACAGCAATTATTCCCTGATGTTGACCCTGATGTGTGGTCACAAGTACAGGTAACATTTGTTGCAGGTTCAGCCCAGGATGATGGGGGAAATGCAGCGACTCAGGCGATGATTATACCTGTAGATCCGCAGCGTTTACCAGCACCTTTACCACCGGGTGTAGATCCGCAGTTGGTGATTTCCATTCAAGCGGGGGGTGCGAATGGGTTTAACAGGGAAGCAAATGGTGGTGCGACTAATTTTGATGTTCCAGCACCGATACAATTCCCCAATTTAGAAGGGTTGCAACCGGGTGAGAAGAGTTTGTTCTGGTCTTTTGACCATGATGCCGGTAAGTGGATAGTGATTGGTACGGGTACGGTTAGTGAGGATGGGAAGACGATTAAATCTGATCCTGGTGTTGGGGTTTTAGCTCCGGGTTGGCATTTTGTAAACCCGGGTACAGAAGAAAAAGGAAATGCTGATGATGATCCGCCAACTAATGTTACTATTCGCGCCAATAAAGAGAATCTCTTAGAAGGAATTATCAAGTTAGATGAGAATGGTCAACCTGTTACGTCAGAAGAAATTTCTCAAGCTTCTTTTACAATTAGTCGAACAGGCGATATTGATGAAGATTTAACAGTTAATTACAGCATTGCCACAGGTGAAAATAATGCAATTAATGGAGGAGATGAAGCTGATTTCCTGGTTATTAATGAAGAGGGAGAATTAGAGGAAGCATTAACAGGACAAGTGGTTATTAAGGCAGGGACTTCTGCTACAACAATTGTCATTCGTCCCATTGCAGATGGAATAGAAGAAGGAGATGAAAAACTAACATTAGAGTTAAACGATTCCTCTGATTATGACCTGGAAGAAAATGCGACTGAAGCAACAATAACGATTCAAGATGCTAATTTTTTAGAAGGAATTGATCGTTGGTGGGCGACTACGGGTGATGCACCGATATCGGTTACTTGGACTGTACTCGTAGAAAGTCAAGGAAGCTATGAATTAAATATTGAGGGCTTTTTACCACAAAGTTGGGGTTTAGCTGATGATGCCACAGTTGAGATAGATAAACAACTGTTAAATGAAACATTTGTAGCGGTTGGAACTATTGGAGTAATTGATTTAGGAACCTTAACGAGAGGTTTTCATGAAATAACTATTAATGGGTTTGAAGTTCCAGATAATGCTGACGTTTCGCAAATATCATTCTCCTTAGAAGGAGCAACCAACAAAACTTTAGAAACATTATTTATTGCTGATAATACTGAGGTTACTGGAATTAATAAGCAGGGGTTAATTGAACAATATAAACCTATTCTTCACTTTGATCAAGGAAAATTTCCCAATGACTGGCAAGCAGAGGGATTTATTAATGCTTTTAGTGTTGACCAAACTTGGGGGAACTTTAAAGCACCAGATTATAATCCCACGGGAAATTTTCAAGATAATTTTGATTTAGGTCAAGGTTTTGGAGATGGGATACGTTATCAGGGTGATGGAACTATTTATGCTTCTATTGTAGAAAATGGCAGTCAGTTAGCAATTAATTATTATTTCCATTATCCAAGAAGTAATTGGCTATATTATGGCGGAAATAATACTCATGAGGGTGACTGGGAGGGGGTAACTGTTTTTCTTGATAGAAATACCTTAGAACCGATAAACGCAGCTTTTTCACAACATATAAGGGTACCAGGTTTTGAAGATGGTGGTATCACTGTTCCTTGGAATTTATTGGATAGAAATGGAGATAATACTAATGTCTATGTTGGCTTAGGAGGTCATGCCAGTTATCCTTTTGCTGGTATTACTGCATATCTGCGTAATCCCACTCTTATTCCAAGAGTTCCCGAAATTCATAAGGGAGACTTAATTACATTTGATAACTTATCAGTACAATACCTACCACAGGCGGGGAATGCTAGTTTACCAGAACAATTTCCTTGGTTATTATATCCAGGTAAGTGGGGAGATGATGATAGTGCGCCAAGAGGACCATTATTCTTGTCTACTGCTCCGTCTTTAGCAAATCATCCTGGGTTACGTTGGATTAATCCTTGGGCATGGTCACAGGATTTTGACATATTACACGAAGGAGAAAATGATACGAGGTTTGCTCAAGTATATCTAGGTAATGAAAACGATAATAATATTGCAATACAAACATCTTACTCTATTTTACGGGGGGGATTTGGTGATGATACTTACACGTTTTTAACCGACCCTTTATCAAGTATTGGCAATGCTTTTATAGAGGATGCTGGAGGGGTAGATGATGTTTTGCGCTTTGGTACAAGTCTGAATGCAAATAATAATATTAATTTGTTTTTTGGTCTTCAAAAAAATGAGTATGGTTTAGCTCGCGATAGACAAAATTTAGTTATTGATGTCAACCAAGATGCTTTGATTCGATATCTAGATGATGTAACCATCCGAAATTTCTTCGCTTCAGAGACTGGAAACCAAGCAGGAACAGGTTTTATTGAAACAGTTGCTAACTTGACAGGAGAGCAAATTCTTAGTGCTTTTGGTAATACTTCAAGCAACAATGCCAGGACAATTTCTGAGATAGTTCTGGCTAATAATCAAGACCTTCCTCGGTCTAATTTATCTAGTATCAATAACGATACTCGTCTTTACTATCGGTATGTTTTAGAAAATGGCAATGAAGTAACAGGACGAACTAACACAAACGGTAGCTACAACACTGTTTTACCTGCAAATACTGAATTTGACTTATTCTTGTATAGCACTCGAACCAATCGCTATGAAATTATTTCTGGAACAACGAGTGCAACAGGTTCAACATCTAACAGAGACATTTCTCTGACACAATTTGGCGGTGTTGATAGTGATGGAGATGGCATTGGTGATATTGGGGAATTTACCATAGGTACTTCCTTAAATAATTCGGATACTGACGGAGATGGAATCAGTGATTTAGCAGAACTCCAACAAGGATTAGATCCCCTTGGTGGACGTGCTTTCCCAACAGGAATTATTTCATCTCTCCCCCTCCAAGGTGAAGCTAAAGCAGTAGTCGTCGCAGGTTCAACCAACAATTCCCGTAACCAAACTGCTTATATCGCTACAGGTTCTTACGGACTAGCAATTGTAAATGCTTCTCAATTCGATAACCCCATCATCCTCGGTCAATTAGACTTACCAGGAGGTGACGCTACAGACATTGCAGTGGATACCAACCTGCAAATTGCCGCAGTTGCAACTAATACAGGCGCTCTCAAATTGGTAGATATATCCGACCCCATGCTACCAAAAGTAGAGCAGACTATTAATATTCCTGCAAATCAAGTAGAAATATATAATGGTATCGCCTATGCAACAGTGGGAACTTCAATGTATGCAATTGATTTACTCACTGGTGAAGAGTTACAGCAGTTAAACCTTGGTGGTTCTGGTACTGTTACAGGTATGGCTCGTGAAGGAGAAAAACTTTACACCTATGTCAGTGGTTCTGATACCTTCTCCATTATTGATATTAGTAACGAAGCCCAAGCCAATATTCTCGGTCAACTCAGAGTTTCTATTGCTTCAACAAATGTAGGTGTTTTCGCGGCAAATGATGTGGCTTACCTAGCAGGTAGTGGTTTAAGAACTATCAATGTTTCTAACCCCAGCAATCCTACATTAATTAGTGGTGCAGACAACTTCTTTACCGCCCGAAATATAGCACTCAATGGTTCTGGTTTGGCTTTGGTTGCCACAGAAAACCAAGGTCTAGGAATTTATAGTTTCAATGATCTACAAAACACCAACAACTTCATCACTCAAATTGATACCTCTGGTTTTACTTACAATGTAGCAGTTGCATCGGGTATTGCTTATGTCGCAGATGGTTCTGGTGGATTAAAAGTAATTAATTATTTGCCTTTTGACGCAGCAGGACAAACCCCGACAAATGTTACCATCAATTCCTTAGTCACGGATATAGACCCAAATCAACCGGGTATCCAAGTATTGGAAAGTTCCACCCTATCCTTTACAACTGCTGTGGAGGATGACGTACAAGTAAGAAATGTAGAACTTCTGTTCAATGGAGAGGTCGTACAAAATGATGTATCCTTCCCCTTCGACCTCTCAGGAATTGCCCCCAATATTACCCCAAATAACAACCAATTAGTAGTTCAAGTGCGGGCTACTGATACAGGAGGTAACACCACCATTACTGAGCCTCTCACCGTTGATTTATTACCCGATACCTTTGCTCCAGAAATAGTTAACACCACCCCGAAAAACAACGGCGTAGGGGAAAATGTTAGATCCATAAGTATCAGTTTTAACGAAAATATTGACATTTCTCGGATTAACTTATCAGGAATTACCCTGACAAGTTTGGGTACAGACGGTGTAATTGGCGGTGGAAACGATTCAATCCTGGCTTTAGCGGGAGTAGAAACACCATCAAATCGTCGTTTAGTAGTCCTTCTAGAAGAATCCTTGGCCATTGGAAAATATCAACTTACCCTAGATCCATCAATTATTGCCGACAACGCAGGTAACAACTTAGAATCACCTTACACCTTAGAATTTACAGCAACAAAAACCCTTGCTTTCAGCCGCACTGACCTCCCCGTAGGTGAAGAACCCAGCAGCATGACTGGTGCTGACTTTGATGGAGATGGAGACATTGATTTAGCAATAGCTTATCCCGGTCGTATTAATTCCAATTCCTTCAGTGGTAATACTGTATCAATCCTATTTAATAATGGGGATGGTACTTTTTCTCAACCTGTAAATATCACCACAGAAGTAGGACCACAATTGCAATCAGGTGATTTTAATGGCGATGGAAATATTGACTTAGCTGTAAATAGCTTAGAAAATGATAATCTTGCCATATTCCTCAACAATGGTAACGGTGTATTTACTCAATCTGGAATCTTTGAAACAGGTGAACTTCCAGTCAGTATACCTCCTGCTGATTTAGACGGGGATGGAGACTTAGATTTAGTTGTATTAAATACGATTTCAGTCAGTAACTCTACCGCTTTCAATAGCGGGGCTACTATTTCAGTATTACTAAATGATGGAAATGCAGGTTTTACGACATCATTAACTTACACTTTAAATCCGGGTATAGAATCTGCCAGTATCGGAGACTTAGATAATGATGGTGACTTAGATTTAGCTGTAGTAAACAGGAGAAATGATAGTATCTCATTACTATTCAACGATGGTAATGGCAACTTTGATACATCAACTACTTTAAATTCTGTCAGCCCAAATCCAATCGCAGTTACATTAGCAGACTTCAATAACGATGGTAATTTAGACCTAATTACTAATAGTTTTAGTAGTAGCGGTCGTGTATATGTATTTTTAAGTAACGGTGACGGAACATTTGCACAGCGTGCATCTTACGATGTACCAGGTTATCCGAATGACTTAAATGCTGTAGATTTAGATTTAGATGGTTATCTAGATATAGCCATAAATCACGCTGTTGTTTTCTTGGGTTCAGAAAGAACTGAAGGTAATAGATTCACGGTACTACGTAACAATGGTGATGGTACATTTAGTTTACCAATTACTGTTGAAGTTGGTAACTTCCCTGTTAGTCCTGTAGTTGCAGATTTAGACGGAGATGGTGATTTAGACGTAGTGACCTCAAACGGAGATGATAACACTATTTCTGTACTAGATAATGAAATTATTTAGTATGGCTGTTTTGGGAAATTTCATCAAGGGCGATCGCTTTTTGGGGTATGGAGGGCGATCGCTTTTGGGATGTGGAGGTGCGATAGCGCAAGCGCTCCGTAGGAATCGCTGTTTGGGATGTGGAGGTGCGATAGCGCAAGCGCTCCGTAGGAATCGCTTTTTGGGGATGTGGAATTGCGATAGCGCAAGCGCTCCGTAGGAATCGCTTGTTTGGGATGTGGAGG
>NZ_JAYGHC010000043.1:0-3388 GCF_034932285.1 Cronbergia sp. UHCC 0137 | reverse complement strand
AGGATGTGAGAGTGCGATCGCTTTTTGGGGTGTGGGGGATGCGATCGCTTTTTGGGATGTGGGAGTGCGATCACTGTTTGGGGATGTGAGGGGCGATAGCGAAGCGCTCCGTAAGAATTGCTTTTTGGGGATGTGGGAGGTGCGATCGCTTTTTGGGGTGTGGGAGGGCGATCGCTTTTGGGGATGTGGGGGTGCGATCGCTTTTTGGGGTGTGAGAGGGCGATCGCTTTTTGGGGATGTGGGGGGCGATCGCTGTTTTGGGATGTGGGAAGTGCGATCGCTTTTAGGGACGTGGGAGGTGCGATCGCTTTTTAGAATGAGAAGGGAAGGGGCGATCTCTGGTTGATTTTTTGTTGGGGGCGATTCAACTTAAAATCACTAATATTGACTCATAAGGATTACTACCTAGCAAATAGATTTGTTTCTTATACTTGGTGATTAGAGCTACGAGAATATCACGATTACAATTTCCAATTCTTAGCCAGACAAGCTTCGGCGGATGTCCATAAAGCAAACTCCGTTGATAAAAATCCGAATCCTTAGAAACTATTGTAAATCCATTATTCTGGGCATATTCCCAAATATCCTCATCAGAAAATCCCTTCAACCCACAATCACGAACGTGCATACTCTCTGGGAAATCTACAGATAATATGCGAGGTAATTTTGGAGACAAATTCTCATCAAACAGCAACTTCATAGGGAACCACTGTTAAACGGCGATCGCGATCAGCAGCAAACGCAAAACAAGCCTGTATATCTGCAAGTGTTAAATCAGGGAAATCATCTAATACTTCTTCAACACTCATTCCACCACCGAGATAGTCAAACACATCTGATACAGCAATGCGTGTGTTAACTATACATGGCTTACCACTACGAATATTTGGGCTGATGCATATGCGATGGTGATAGTTTTTCATGATCAAGATTTACACATAACTTACTTTTATCATAACAGCACTCTTACAAGAATTTACAGATGATCGATGGGCTATCGCTGTTGGGGATGTAGAGGTGCGATCGCTTTTTGGGATGTGGGGGCGATAGCGAAGCGCTGACTTGTCAGTTCGCTTTTTAGGGTGTGGGAGGGCGATCACTTTTGGGGATGTGAGGAGCGATCGCTTTTTGGGGATGTGAGGAGCGATCGCTTTTGGGAATGTGGAGGGGCGATCGCTTTTTGGGATGTGGGTGCGATCGCTTTTTGGGGATGTGGGAGGAGCGATCGCTTTTGGGAGTGTGAGAGGCGATCGCTTTTTGGAGATGTGGGAGAGCGATCACTTTTGGGATGTGGAGGTGCGATCGCTGTTTGGGGATGTGGAGGAGTGCGATCGCTTTTGGGGTGTGGGAGGGCGATCACTTTTGGGGTGTGGGAGGGCGATCGCTTTTCGGGGATGTGAGGGGCGATCGCTTTTGGGGATGTGGGGGATGCGGGGGATGCGATCGTTGGTTTTAGAAATTGGTGCGATCGCGCTAAAATGATTGCAGTAGTATCTTGCAAGGTAGCCAACTATATGCCATTAAAAGAACTCTTAAACGAAGCTAAAAATTTAGACATTCAGGAGCAAATCCAACTAGCTACACAATTATTGCAATGGGTAGAAATAAAGATTAATCAAAAGCCTCAAGACTCCTCATCCAAACAGCTACGCCAAGCAGGACTTGGTTTAGGATCTTGCATATTTACTGATGATTTTGACGATCCATTACCTGATGAATTTTGGCTAGGAGAATCATGAAATTGTTGCTTGATACTCATGCTTTCATGTGGTGGCATAGCGATCCAGAGTGTATTCCTAAAAGCACAATACACTTACTTCAAGATCCTGATAATGAAGTAATTATTAGCGTTGTCAGTCTATGGGAAATGCAAATCAAAATTCAGTTAGGCAAACTTGCTCTCAGAGACGAGCTAGAACTTATGCTAAAGATTCAGCAGGAGCGAAATAATATCAGTTTAATATCTGTAACACTTCCTCATGTTTTGGAATTAAAAACTTTACCACTGCACCATAAAGATCCCTTTGATAGAATGCTTATAACTCAATCCAAAGTTGAAAATGCAACATTAGTTAGCCGTGACTCCGTTTTTAAAAGTTACGAATGCTCTGTGATTTGGTAATTATCATCTTGTGAGATTAGCGATCGCTGTTTGATTTGAGGTGAGTTGCGATCAGTGATTTGTGGAATGAGAGAGCGATCGCTGTTTGGGATGTGAGGGTGCGATCGCTGTTTGGGATGTGGGAAGTGCGATCGCTCTTTGGGTAAGTGGGAAGGGCGATCGCTTTTTGGAGATGTGGGGGGCGATCGCTGTTTAGGGGATGTGGAGAGGTGCGATCGCTTTTGGGGATGTGGAGAGGTGCGATCGCTATTTGGGGAATATTGGGAGTGCGATCGCTGTTTGGGAGGATGTGGGGTGCGATCGCTGTTTTGGGAATCTGGGAGGGCGATCGCTTTTTGGGGAATTTGGAGGGCGATCGCTTTTTGGGGATGTGAGGGCGATCGCTGTTAAAATTAAAGAGGTTTGAGAAGGCATAAATCTATGACTATTGCAGCAGTTAAACCCACAACTATCGCAGAATTTTTGCAATTGCCAGAAACAGAACCTGCTTCTGAATTTATTCATGGACAAATCACACAGAAACCAATGCCTCAAGGGGAACATAGCCAACTTCAGATCGATTTATGCGAAACTATTAATCAAATTACTAAACCTCAAAAAATTGCCAAAGCTTTTCCAGAACTACGCTGTGTTTTTGGTGGGTTAGCGATCGTTCCAGATATAGCTATATTTCGTTGGGAGCGAATCCCTCGATTGTCGTCAGGACGGATTGCTAATCGTTTTGAAATCCATCCAGATTGGGCTATTGAAATTCTCTCTCCCGATCAAAGGTATAAACAAGTCCTAGCAAAATTACTACACTGTGCTGAGTATGGTACTGAGTTGGGCTGGTTGCTTGATCCTGAAGATGAGAGTATTTTAGTAGTAGACAGCGATCGCCGAGTTAGGGAACTTAAAAATAGCGATCACTTACCAGTTCTTACAGGGGTTGAATTAGATATAACCGTTCAAGAAATATTTAGCTGGTTAATTTTTTGAGAGGATCGCTTTTTGGGATGGATGTGGGGATGTGGAGTGCGATAGCGCAAGCGCTGACTTGTCAGTTCGCTTTTTGGGTGTGGGAGGGCGATCGCTTTTTGGGAATGTGGGAGGGCGATCGCTTTTGGGGTGTGGGAGGGCGATCGCTTTTGGGGATGTGAGAGTGCGATCGCTTTTTGGGTGTGGGAGGGCGATCGCTTTTTGGGAATGTGGGAGGGCGATCGCTTTTTGGGATGTGGGAGGGCGATCGCTTTTTGGGGTATGGAGGGCGATCGCTTTTTGGGGTAT
>NZ_JAYGHC010000042.1:5987-45095 GCF_034932285.1 Cronbergia sp. UHCC 0137 | reverse complement strand
TTAAATGCTGAAATTATAACTTAATGAATGGCAGTAACAAAACTAGATTTTCGACATAAGTTCTATTTTACAGAAAGATGATTATTAAAATATCTCATTCACATTAATATTTACATCAGGAAAAGCTAAAATTGATAAAATTTGATTTTTTTGTAAATGTTGTACATCTTGATAAATTCCCTGAATCGAATTTCGATATACTTCTATAACTTCCTGATTAACATCTATTAACCAGACTTCAGGAATCTTTGCTTCTGCATACAAAGGAATTTTCACTTCCCGATCATATTTTACAGTTGTATCAGCAACTTCTATTAACAAAAATATATCTTCTGGTTGGGGGTGTGAAGTTCTATAAAAATCTGAACGCGGTTTTAATAATGCTATATCTGGTTGTGGTTCAGAAATTTCATCTAATTCTATAGGATTCTGCACATTAATCAAAGCACGTCCTCCTAATAGCAACGCTAGTAAGTTAGTTAAAAATAAAACACAACCTGAGTGTCTTGTCCCAATAGGTGACATATCAATCATTTCCCCCCGAATTAATTCTACTCGTTCATTTTCTGACAAAATACCAGATTCAGCCATTTTGTGAAATTGCTGAACTGTAAATTGGTGTCTGAGTAGTTGTAAAACCATTGTTACCTCTATTGAAATTTTAATTGAGATCGATAAAAATAGGCAATCTATCAAATATTTTCAATTTATTGTATGTTTTTTCTGAAATTTATTTTATCATATAGCGATCGCTATCATTATTTTTGCCAATGGACTAAATCATTAAATTCAAAAGATGTGCCTAATCTATGGAGTATTTATAATTTTGAAGCCAAATTTTGATTAGCATAAATCCTCTCACGATCAAAACGTGTAGTTGTTTTTTGTGTAATTTTTGTAATACTGATAAACCGCAACTTGTAATCTTGAAGAAAATTTGGATGATCCCAAAACGACTGGCCAATTTCTCGACAATAGGCGACAAAACACTTCGCTCCCTGAAGTTGTGCAGTAATATCTTTCATTGTTCCCCCTTTTCCTGCTTTCATTTCAATACAGATAATTACCTTTTTATTATCAGTATCAGCAATGATAATAAAGTCTGCACGTTTACATTCACCTCTTTTTCCGTTGAAAATTGTATCAGGTGACTTAAATTCATCTGCATTTATAATTATAACATTATCATCATCAGGCATCCCACGAATAGTTACATAGTAATTGGGAGGTTTAGGTTCTTTGAGTATGACCTTATTTCGTCTGTCGAGATCATCTTCTAATGGAACTGTAGCATTTTTCTGAATCATTTCTTTCAAGATAGCAATATCAGACATTACTCTTCACCCCAAACAATTGCTTCTTGAATCCGATTCATCGTTTCAATAGTTGTATCAAAACTCCGAGCTTCAATACCCAATTCTGGGTCTATGTCTGCTGCTGTGAGAGTTTGGCATTTAGTTTTTCTTGTGTTTCCCTCTAGTTTTATATCTGCTTCTTCTGCAATATAAACTTTTATTTTGTCAGCAGAAATTAATTCTTCTTGACGATAACCTTCTTGTTCAGCAATTCGCTTGAGATGAGGTTTATCATGATTAAGCATAATTAGTGTATTTAATTCTTTGATAATGTAATCACTATGAGTTGTGATGAAAACTTTAATACCTAAGTTAACCAATCTAGCAAAAAGCCGTGCAACTCGACGTTGATTTTCAGGGTGTAGATTTAATTCTGGTTCATCTACCATTAATAAATCACCCACTTGAGCCTCATGTTTTAGGTAAAACCCAATATCTAATAGAGAACGCACAGCACTAGAACTTTCATCCATAGAAAGTTTAACCCGTTTACCCTTCGGCATATAATAAAGCTCATCATTGCGGGTGACAGTATATTCACCACCGATAATATCAGTAAAATCAGCCAGCACATCAGGATATTTATCAGCAATAAAACTACTTTTTTTGACAATGGTTTCAAGTTGCCGGGTAAACTCCACATTGGTTTTTATCGGCAGAGCATAATCATCATACTCTTTGAATAGAAGTTCCCTTGGATCGATATCCTTGTCAGCTTGACCCATTTCTTCTAGCAACCGATTTTTTGCAAAATTTAACTCTTTGCGAAAAATAGCTGCACCAGTCCGTTCAGCACTAGCAATAAAAGGGCGTGGGAAAAGCTGAACAAAAATAATATCTTTTAGCGCATCAGAAATAATGACTTTAATAATATCTCTGGGTATTTCCACTTTTTCTTTCTCAACTAGCAGAGTAATTACTAATTGTGTGCTTTCTTCACTTTTAGTAATTGAAAAAAGTTCTGCCTTAGCTGCTCTCATTTTCCGATCAAATTTGCTTGCTAAATTAATATTTTTATCTTCTATTTCTAAATTAATATTAAATTGTGTTTGTTTAAATCTGTCCGTTTGTGCTGCAAAAATCTTTGGTAACTCTTGGGTATACATCTCACAGGCTTGAATTACAATCTGCTCTGATTTGTCGATATATTCTTGTATATCCAAACGAATTACTCCCTCAAAGAGAAGTTGCTCAATCTTATCAGGGTTAACTTGAATAGAAAGCATTTTCCGCCAAGTATACAAAAACCCAAATAAAGCATAAGTTGCATAAGTTTTTCCAGTATTATTGCCACCACAAATGATCGTCAAATCACCAAGAGTAAATTCGGCTTCTCTTAAAGCACCAAGATGTTTAACTTTAATTTTCATTGCCTTACTCCTCTAATGATTAGCGATGATTTGTTAGCTTGACATTAACTTATGACTAAGTACATCAAGTCTTGGATTGATCCATCGTTCGTACCAATACTTAACTAACTTATCTTTCTCAAAATCTTTCCAAACTATTTCATCTGTTTCACCTAGCAGATACTGATTCCAATTTTGAGCTAGTGGGCAACGATAATATGCCCTTTGCCATCCAATGCTTAACATATCTGTTGAGAGTCCAAGTTCTCGCAAGCCAGCTTTCAAAATTCGCATTTTCCAATTTGGACCTTTTCCAAATTTATAGGTTTCAAAAATGTGATCAGGAACAATTTCTTTAATAATTTCCCAACTACCGTTTGCTGTAATGTGTAGATGACTTTGCCCCTTAGTGTAATCGATAAATTCCCAGTTAATAAGTCTATTATAGATTGCAGATTTACCGAAAGCTCCTAGGGTATCAACGTAAGCCAAGTAGGAATCTTTGTTTTCTCCACTGATAAGAGAATTTCTATCTTTATACTTTTGATGAAAATCTTGACGAATTTGAGGAAACATAACGGTAAGAGCTATGAGCTTCGATCCCAATATCAAATTATAAGGTGGAATAGCTCCCAAGATGTATGCTGTCAAGCAGTTATAAAGTTTTCTAAGTTTTTGATCTTTTGACCAGCCAATTGATTTATCTCTTACTCCAAGTCCAATCACGGGATCGCATAGCCCTAATATACCTATTAACTTATTATTTTGGCCATCAAAAATAAAATATCTCATTCTTCTTCCATAGCCATTACTAATAGGAATTGACCAAAAAGACGAAGCATAAGCCCAAAGCCTTTGATGACTTGTTTTCGATTCAACTGCTACCAAATAGGGATTGACCTTTAATATATTAATATCTGAAGGTAGAGCTAAGGAGTCAACTACTTTGTTAAAGTATTCTTTGCCTTTAGAGTTTGTCCTTTCAGCTAACCTTCTCTGGATTTCTCTAAAATCATACGCTTGGATTTTATTTTTCTCTTCACTCCAATAGATTCCATAGTCTTCTAGCTTCTCCAAAATAAGCTGTTTTCGACTTTCTTTTGTTAGTTCACTGTCTACAAAATTGTTTTTCATGAGAATTTAGACTCTTGGTAAACTTTTGAACCAACAAGCTTTTCAAACTCTGTTACTCTAACTGGTAAGGCAAAGGCTTGATCAGAAGAAACCATATACAAGTTTCCTGCTATAGTCTCTCTTTGTATAAAGCTTGCTATCACACCATCATAATTAATGTTGGATTTGACAAGTGCTTTAATGTCATCAGAGTTACCCATATGTAGAGCAAAGAAATTTTCTGCCTGTGTTCTAATTTCCTCAGATATAGCTGATGGTCTTTGAGTAATTGCAACTAAACCTAAGCCAAATTTTCGCCCTTCCTTAGCTACTCTTACAAACGGATTAGCATTTGATTTTACAAACTCTTCAGAGAGAACATTCTGAGCTTCTTCTACAAAAATCACCGTTTTAATTACTTCATCAGAATTGTCAGAGGTGAATTTTTCCTTGTTGTTTTCAAATAATCTACGAACTAAGATTGTTGAAATAATCCCTGCATCCATATTGTCTTTCAGAGAGAGATCGATTATGACTGTTTTACCTTGCTTAAGGTAACAGAAAACATCATCCATGAGATTTGATGATTTGGAATGCAAATTGCCTTCATCAATCACATGACGAATTCTTTTACGAATTGCCATGATTGTTTTCCGTGCAGAAACATCTTCTTTTATATTTCCGCTTTTATCAGTTTTCTGGTCGCCAAAGAAATCAGAGTAATCACGATAAAGATAACTTGGATTTCTCACATATTCATCAATGTTCGCTACGAAATTTGATACCCCATCCTCGTCAAGATATAAAAGAAATGATTTCATCACTTCAGAGAAACCAGCACCAAAGTTCAATATGTCTCCAACTGATAAATTTTTGTGCATATTGAGTGCAACCTTACCACCAAATATAAATCTTTGTTTATAGGCATCTGGTAGTTTTTTGTCAGTATAAACTACAACATTGTCTCTGATACAGCTATCATTAATATCTCCTAATCCATACGTGGATGTTCCTCGTAGAAAATACTCTCCATTCAGATCAAAAATTAATTTTCCATAGCTTCGATCG
The DNA here is from genome assembly GCF_034932285.1 of Cronbergia sp. UHCC 0137. Lineage (NCBI taxonomy): Bacteria > Bacillati > Cyanobacteriota > Cyanophyceae > Nostocales > Nostocaceae > Cronbergia > Cronbergia sp. UHCC 0137. The sequence continues at coordinate 40,210 of NZ_JAYGHC010000042.1, read as the reverse complement.
CGAGTCATGTGATAAAGAATCACTTTGACAAGGTTAGTCTTCCCAAACCCTGATTGAGCAAAAACCATTGTTCTTCTGTTGCGAAGCTTGTTAATGTCAAAAAGAATTGGTCCTTTATCTTGAAGAATATTTTCTCCCACACATAGATAGCCAATCTCTACACCATTCTCATTGGCTTTGTTAAGGATAGTTGTAATCTCACGCTTATTTAGGTGTCTTGCCATATAGGAGACTGTCGGCAATTTCCTTACAGCAGTGGTGAAGTTTATCGTGTTTCCATTGTCAGTAAAAGTTCCTAAAATACGAACTTTATATGTGTAGCTAAACATTTTTTGCTTGTCTCTTTCGGAAAGCTCTCTTTCTGCAATACGCGCGTAATGTACAGCAATTAGAGTCTTATCTTGAGACTTAAAAATGGGGTCTTCATCATAAATTTCTGCTTCAACCCGTGCAAGGTATTTGGTATTAGACTCATCTTTCTGAGTTAGTACAATAAAATCACCAGTCTGTGGACTGGCTTTGGCATCTTCATAGGAAGAATATATTAACAGCGCATCTTCAGTTGTTTTCTGTCCGTACAAGACACCAAAATCAGCTTTAGTCATATCTAATCCTTGTGTTAAAATCTGTCGTGAGTGTCAATAAAAAGGTTTTCGATATCAACATTATCCATTCGTTGATCTTTATATAGGGAATACTTCAAACGAGCAATGATTTCTTCTTTGAAGTTTCTCTTCAGTGATATGAAGTTATGCACCTCAGACAATGGATAGGGATAGCCCAGTATATAATGTTCTTGAGTTAGACGAGTCAATTCTTTTAATATTAAATTAAGAGTTTCAGCATCACGTTCAAGATTTCGCTCCTTTATCTTGGGAATGGCATCGAAGATGTTGACATCAATTAGAAGCCAATCATAATTTTGTAGCTTTTCAACATAATCTAATCTTGCTGCTATAAACAGACCAAACCCTCTGCCGCCTTTGATTGCTTTTTTGATAAACATATCTCCCTGATATGCTGCTTTGAGAACTACATCAGGAACTTCAAACCAGCAACAAAGTTTCTGGCGTTTAGGGATCTTCTCAACAAACGGATAAGTAGATTTAAGTTGATCTTGAAGGTAGTTATCAATTTGTTTAAATGTGTATGCTAGTTCCATCTTCAATGGTGACTTTTTAGTTACTGCGATAACTCTTACCCCATTCTGGTGGGCATACTCACCAATTTTTACTAGATACTCCTGCTTGATTTGTAATGGTCTTAAAGTACCGTCTCTCAGTATAAAATCACCAGACTTAGTTTCTACACGATTAATTATTTCAAGAATAAGGGCAATCTCTAGCACCTCTTGGCAAAAGCCGAGTAGTGTAGACAAGTTATTACAAATCTGCTCTTTCCCATATGGGAATATGTTCTCTGGGTTATCACTCGTGAAACTTAAAAGATTTTTTACGGGTTCTAGGGTTAGTAGCTCATCATAAATATCACCTAGATGACTTTGGTGTGTAATTAGAATATTTTGTGGGTAATAAGCCTGTCCTAATACAATTGGATCGTCTAATGAGTTCATCCTAACCTGCAAGCCGTTACGAAAGCAGATATAGCCAGCCGCATAAATTCCTATAGCGAGACCATTATAAAACTGCTCGCTATTATAGCTTCCGTCTATTGCATAAAAGTTATGATCACTACTGTCTATCTGATCAAATGGAATGATCTCAAATATTTGAGGAGTTTCCACATTATCTTCTTGACCAATTATGGGAATATTGTGGTTCTTGTTGCTTCTGGTATTGATGTGCTTTGCAACCAGTTCTATGGCACTGTCTGGGATTTCTTTACCTACCATGTTTAATTTTGTACTTTTTTATGTAGACATTATTATTTTATTAAATCACACCGTAGTAACTTCTGGAATTGCACCTTGCATTTTCTCGAAGGCATCAAGTAAACTTTGTAATTGTTGATCTGCTTTAAACACTCCTAAACCACGCACTGTTACCTTCCCTGGAGAATAAACAAATCGCGCTTTTAGGTTTGTTGGTAAATTCTCCGCTAACAAATTCCATGCGGGTTCTTCCATTGGTGTTTCTAAAACGATATGTTGCTTATTTTCGGGTTTAATGCGGCTAAATCCTAGATTTTTGGCTAGTTGTTTTAATTCCATTACCCGTAATAGTTGATTTGCCGGAACGGGTACAGTACCATAACGATCGCACCACTCATAAGCAATCTGTTCTAACTCGTCTTTGGATTTGGCTGTGGCTACCGCACGGTAAGCACTCATCTTTTGATCTAAATCGGTGATATAATCAGCAGGAATAAACGCTGTCAAATTCAAATCAATTTGTGTATCATCAACCTTGGGTATTTCTTGACCGCGAATCTCTTTAATCGCTTCTTCTAACATTTCCATATACAAATCAAAGCCAATTGCATCCATTTGACCTGATTGTTCTGCACCCAACAAGTTACCCACCCCGCGGATTTCCATATCTCTCATCGCTAATTGATACCCAGAACCAAGTTGAGTAAATTCTTGAATCGCTCTTAATCTCTGCCTTGCAGCTTCAGATAATTGTCTTTGTTTAGGATAAAATAACCAGGCGTGAGCTTGTATTCCTGCTCTGCCCACACGACCACGCAATTGGTATAATTGAGATAAACCGAAACGGTGAGCATCTTCTATTAAAATGGTGTTGACTCGCGGAATATCCAAACCAGATTCAATAATTGTTGTACAAACTAGGATGTCTGCATCGTTATTGCTGAAGGTCAGCATCGTTGATTCTAACTCACTTTCGTCCATTTGACCGTGAGCGATCGCAAATCTTCCCCCCGGTACCATTTCACGCAGATTTGCAGTAGTTTCTTCAATTCCCTCTACTCGCGGAACTACATAAAAAACCTGTCCACCACGGTCTAATTCTTGACGAATTGCACTCCGCACAACTTCCGGGTTGAGGGGTGAAAGATGGGTTTGAATTGGTCTTCTGGTGGGAGGTGGGGTAGTTATCAAACTCATTTCCCTAATACCAGACAAAGACATATACAAAGTTCGAGGAATTGGTGTCGCGGAAAGGGTCAAAACATCAAGTTGAGTTTTCAGACTTTTAATTTTCTCTTTTTGATTCACCCCAAACCGTTGTTCTTCGTCTACCACCAACAAACCTAAATCGCGGAAACTCACACCTTTTCCTAAAAGTTGATGTGTCCCCACAACTATATCTAATTCCCCGGTAGCGAGACGTTTTTGAATTTCTCTCCTCTCCTCCGCACTACGGAAGCGGTTGAGTAAACCGACATTGACAGGGTATGGTGCAAACCGTTCTTTTAGGGTATGATAGTGCTGCTGTGTTAAAATCGTAGTTGGTGCGAGCAGTGCTACCTGTTTTCCGGCGGTGACAGCTTTGAAAATCGCCCGAATGGCAACTTCTGTTTTCCCAAAACCTACATCTCCACATATTAACCGATCCATTGGGCGATCGCTCTCCATGTCCCTTTTCACATCTTGGACGGCTTTTAGCTGGTCGGTGGTGGGTTGATAAGGGAAAGAATCTTCCATTTCCTCTTGCCAAGGCATATCATGGGGATAGGAAAAACCTTGTTGTTGCGATCGCGCTGCATACAACTTTAACAAATCGACCGCTAACTTTTTAATCGCCTTGCGGACTTTGTTCTTAGTATTTTCCCAAGCCTTCCCTGTCATTTTATGCAGTTCTGGCGCTTGGTCGCCACTGGTGCGGAATCGAGACAGCGAACCAACTTGATCAGCCGCAACTCTCAGCAAGCCATCAGCATATTGTACCACCAAATAATCACGGGTTTCATTATTAATTGTTAAACTTTCTAACTTGACAAACTTCCCAATTCCATGACTACGGTGAACAACAAAATCCCCAGGACGGAGTTTATTGGGGTCAACTTGTTTAGAAGCAGCTTTGCGACGTTTGCGGATATAACCGAAAGTAGCGAGGGAATGCTGTCCGTAAAATTCCCGGTCGGTGACAATCACCAAACGGTAGGAAGGGAGAATAAAACCTTCTAATTCTGCTAAACCGGAATATTTGAGAGCGGTTGGTGTATGATTAATTTGCAATTTATCAATGGCTTGGAAATCGCGGGGATTGGGGATAAACTGAGCCGGACAATCGTGTTCTTGTAACAGCGAGACAGAACGGGAAGGTTGAGCAGAAAGTAACCAGATAGAAAAATTGCGATCGCGCTCGTTTCTAATTGTATCTGCAAGTTTGGCAAATTGGTGTGGCATCACAGGTACAGGTCTGCTAGATAAATTCACACCACCGTCTTCTTCAGCCAACTCCGATAAATATAACTTGTGAAAATTCCCAATTTCCGCTAAACATTGATCAAAAGACTGGTGGATTTTTGGTAGTTCCTGGTGATTTTTCCATTGTTCCTCAGCATTTTCCACCCAGCGATCGCTATGAGCATAACACTGTTCTGGTTCATCAATGGCAATAAAAGTATTCTCTGGTAAATAATCGAGTAGAGAACTCGGTTTTTCAAAAGCTACTCCCAAAAAACGCCGACTCCCTTCGATTAGTTCCGATTCTGTCCCCTGTAGAGACGTTCCATGGAACGTCTCTACAATTTGTGGAAAATCAGGATGATCTTTTAGTGCAGCCGTGACAATGGGCGAAAAACTTGTGGGGGTAAGGATAACTTTTTCTACTTTATCCAAGGCAGAACGTTGAGTAGTGGGGTCAAATTCCCGGATTTGTTCAATTTCGTCTCCAAACCATTCCAGCCGCACTGGTAACTCACAGGAGACGGGAAACACATCCACAATATCCCCGCGACGACTCCATTGACCTTCACTTTCTACTAAGGGAACACGTTCATAACCCAAAGTAGTAATTTTTTTACTGAAAGCATTCAAATCCAACTCGATCCCTTTGTGCAAAGTCAAACAAAAAGACTTGAAAACCTCTGGTGGTGGTAAATGGGTTTGCAAAGCCCCCACAGTAGCGACAATTGCTAATTTGGGTAATTGATAATTAGTGAAATTCTTCTCTGTAGCGTCTTCCCTGTTCCCTTCCACCAAATCTGCCAAAACCTGCATTTGACCCCAACTCAACTCCGTTTCTGGGTCAAAGGGTTCGTAGGGGGAAGTTTCCGAAGTCGGGTAAAAATGGACAGTTTTCCATCCCATCACCTCCATTAAAGCAAAAATTCGTCCGGCTTCCTCCAAAGTGGCACAAATCAAAAATAAATCCCGTCCCTGATGACTGGCCAAAGCTGACGTTACCAAAATCTTAGCCAGACGGGAAATACCATTTAACCGTAATTCCTGTTGACGATGGAGTTTAGTAATTAGTTCTGCGGTGAGGGGCGATCGCGCCAAGGAACGTACAATAGAAGAAAATGCCATAAATATCTTTGCTTAACAGAGGTCGGGAGTCAGGAGTAAAACCCTTGGGTTATCTGTACCATCTTAACAATTGTCAACTAATCAGACCAATTTAACAGTCTTAGCAGTTTACACTACCCCTGTTAAGCCCTACTAAGACATGAAGTTATGAGTTACGCTCTAACAGACTTCCTCTATCTGACGCACCGTACTAATAACGTAAGTTGCTAGTTAGATCAAAGAAGGTGCGTCAGAAACTTAAAATTAGCGATTTTAGCCTAAATTATTCTGTCTGACGCACCCTACACACTAAGACATGAAGTTATGAGTTACGCATTGACAGGATCTATTAAATAAGCATGATCAATTCTATCTCTTGTAGGGTGCGTCAGACCCGATAATTGAGCATCTAACAGACTTCCTCTATCTGACGCACCGCACTAATATGGGATGACAAAAGCGTGAAACTAGGCAATTTCCTTCATACATATCATCTGCATTTTGTACAGTGCGTAAGTCCTAGAACTAATAAAAGACTCAACCCCTTGCCAAAACATCTACTGAATATGAGAATATATTTTTGAGCTTGACAAATTGTGGAGGTTTGGTTATTATTAAATTAACCACACATTTTTATATAAAAAATATTTTCCGCCCTTAGGCGGGGGCAAGGGTAAAAAAGAAAGCGCAGAGCGCAAGAGAATAGAGGGCTATAAAGTCCTGGAAGAAGACACAAGACGAAAACCGATGAAGTTGTTCCTAACACCACGCTTGCCCCCGTTGCGATTCGCCGAACGACAGCACCCCGCATCTATGAACCACGAACCACCACGCAGTAGCGGATGTTGAGAACCATTTCTATTTATCCAAGCTCTACCATCATTGGGAGCATTTATATAATTTTCGTGCCACTCATCTTCGCACCATTCCCATACATTACCATGTATATCAAATAATTGCAAGTCATTGGGTGGAAATTCTCCTACATCTGTTGTTCCCTTATAATGGCTGTTGTGATTAACTTGATTGACATTGATATTATTCCCAAAATAAAATGGAGTAGTAGTTCCTGCACGACAAGCATACTCCCATTCAGCCTCACTGGGTAAACGGTAAATTTTTCCGGTTTTCTTCGATAACCTGGCACAAAACTCCTGTGCGTCATCCCATGATACTCGTTCTACAGGTCGATTACCACCTTTAAAATGAGATGGGTCTGGGTTTAAATCAATTTTCACCTTTGCTAAACTAGCTACAGCTTTCCATTGCGCTTGGGTAACAGGATATTTCCCCATAGAAAAAGGTTTGATGGTAACTTGGTGTTGCGGACTTTCATGAGAATTTCTTTCCGGTTCATTTTCTGGTGAACCCATGATAAAAGTCCCTCCAGGAATAGAAACCATTTCTAAAATTATCCCATTCCCCAAATTTTCAGAAGTTAAAGAAATTAACAACCGTTTTTCTATTGCGTCTGTATCTGCTGGTGTCAGTCCTAAATATTGACGAAACTCTTGTAAATCTTGAACTACTCTCTGACTAAAGGGATATTGTTGATTTACCGCAGCCCTAAAAATTTGTTCATATTCTTTTAATTTCTTTTCTCGTTCCTGTAACTGTGCTTGTCCCTGTCGTTCCTGTGCTTGCGCTTGTCGTTCCTGTTCTCGATAGGGTTTTAAAACCGTTTCCCTAATTTGTTTTGCTTCTGCTAGAGATAAACCCAATTCAACCTGCTTGAGTTCCAACATTTTTAAATCAATAACCGAAAACTCACCCTGTCCTCGTGCTGCGCGACTTTCAGCTTCTTGAAAATATACCTGTTTATTAGAACTATTAACAACTACAGTCGATGATAAAGTTGTATTTCCTGATGTGGGTAATATAGTTGGTGGAACTGATGATATAGTTGACGAGTTCAAAGCCTGTAAAGCTTCTTGAGCATTTTGATAACGTAAACTATGATGACGACGCACCATTTTAGTCAAAACTTGGGCTAAATGGTCACTTACCCGCGCTTTTTCTCGCCATACTAATTCTACCGTTTGTGGGTCTTCTTCTATTTGCTGGGTCTGTAAACCTGTGATTGCTTGAATTGCGGTGACACCCAAAGCATAGATATCACTAGCGAAAACCGTTTTACCTCTGGTTTGTTCCGGTGACATATAACCAACAGTACCAGCCATCAGCGAAGTTTGTAAACTCCCCTGACTATTCATCATTTGGGAAGTCAGTTCTTTAACAATGCCAAAGTCAATTAAACATACTTTACCATCTTCTTGTCGCCGAATCAAGTTCGCAGGTTTAATGTCGCGGTGAATTACCCCTTGCTGGTGAACAAAAGCTAAAACCCCTAAAGCATCTTGTAGTAACTTAGTGATGTATCCCTCACTCAAAGGCTTTCCGGGGATGATTTCATTTTTTAACACCTCTCCCTGGATAAATTCTTGGACAATATAGAAATTTTGCTTTTCTTGAAAATGGGCTAAAAGTTCGGGAATTTGGGGATGTTTACCTAAATTTTCTAAGACTCTGGCTTCCTTTTCAAAAAAATCCGCAGCTAGGGTGTTGAGGTGTTGGGGTAAAAGTTCTTTAACTACACACTGAGGTTTGCTGGGTTTTTGATGGTCTTTAGCTAAATAGGTTGTTCCAAAACCTCCTTGACCTAATGCGCGAATGATTTCATAACGACCTGATAGCATAATCAAGATACACCTAATCACCAACACCCTATTTTACACGGAGTTAAAGTTTTTTGCAATTAAATAATTAACCCAAATTGCTGCTGACTTCCCAACCTAAGAGGTTGTTTGAGAAGAACCAGAGTCAAAGTACCCCTTTTTAAGGTGGATTTAGGGGGATCTAACTTTTCAAACATCCTCTAAACCAATATTTACCTATTTTGTTATTAATTGTCAATTATTAGGTGGGCAATGCCCACCCTACAAATCTATAAATTTACACCGTGTTTTTTGGCAATTTCTACAAGTTGTTCATATTGATGTTGTGTTGCTTTAGCTAAAATGATATCTGCTTCTTCTGGGTTAGTTCCATCTTTAGGAATTAAATATTTAACATAAAGTGAAACGAAATCAACTATGGCAGCTAAACCTGGCAAAGCGTGTTTATCTGATTGTTGTCCAGCAATTACTGCAACTAAACCTGCTCTAATTGGGTCTGGTTTAACTTTTAAAAACTGGTCAATAAGTTGTTTAAGATAATCTGCTGGGGCTAAATTATTCAACTTACTTTCATCAGGCTTAAATTCTAATCTGGCAGCTTTGGACTGTTCTAAAACACACCATTCTGTAAATTCTTGTAGTGCTGCTTCAGGAAGCTGAGGAAGATATTTGTGTAGTTCTAAATCAGACACAGGCTTACCTTATAAATTGCAATTTTTTTTGAGCATATCAACGTCAGACTAACCCAATCTTTAAAAAACTTTTGTAATTCAACTGACAATTACAAAACAAACTCAGGACTTACGCAACTGGCACATTGTTAAGGTGCGTCAGATATCAAAAATTCATTTATTTACCATATTTATGCAGTCTGACGCACCCTACAATAGATTTTTGGTGTGACACTTGAGTAAATCCTAAAACTGCAAAGAACGCAAAGAAATTCTCTCCGCGCCTCTGCGTCTCTGCGTGAAAAAAAAATTAAGCTGTTCTAAAACGCGCCAATTCCTCCCCAGTTTTCGCGTCATGGGCGTGAACAGTACACACCAAACAAGAGTCAAAAGAACGGGCTACATGACCCACTTCTACAGGATCTTTCGGGTCTGCAATAGGAGTTCCTAGCAATGCTTTTTCAATGGGTCCTAGTTGTCCTGCACCGTCACGGGGTCCAATATTCCAAGTACCGGGGGCAATAACTTGGTAATTTTTAATTTTACCATTTTCAATTTCTACCCAGTGACATAATGCACCTCTAGCCGCTTCTGTTGCACCCCAACCTTTACCGTCTTTTTCTTTGGGTTTGATATACCAGGGGTCGTTTAATTTAAATTCCCGTAAACAACGTTCAGCTTGACGATATAATTTAACGATTTCGTGGACTCTTGCTAATTGACGAAGATGAACACTTGCACCACCCATTTTTTTGAAGGTGTCGAGAATAAATGGGTCGTAGTGTTGCCAAGATTCGCCGTGTGTGCCACCTGCAACTAATTGACGGGCGAGGGGTCCGGCTTCTAAACGTCCTAAGTCTTGGTGAAGGACTGCACTTGACCAAGAATATGCGCCATTAAAGTCTTTTTGGTTGTTATTAATTGGGTTGGTGGTGCGATCGCTCGGATGTAAATCCTCTGTACCCTCATCATACCACGAATGTGTCAAATTTTCACGGGCAAAAGATTGATCCATCAAACTGTGAGTATCGCTGAAGCTATCATAAACACCATTTTTCATGATTACAGCCGCGCTACGTCCATCAATTGTTGGTTTTTGATATTTATCTTCGTGGGGTATATATCCCCAAGTTACATATTTACCAACACCCGCACCGTAGCGGTCTAAACCAATATCTAAACCCATGCGCCAATATAAACCTAAATCAGATTCCCGATGTTTAATATCTTCATTTAACCACTTTTGGAAGTCTTCATAAGATTGAATTTCTTCATATCTTTCTAAAGAACATCCTAACCAAACTGGTTCTAACCAATTGGTACGAAAATATTCGAAAATTGCCCAGGCGCGGGTAATATCAGTCAAAGTGGGAGCGCACATCACTCCACCAGGCACCATATAACTGCTATGACAACAGGTGATATGCTGTAAATGTTCTTGAGTAACTTATTTTATCAGGTAATTTTGCTCGGACAGAACATTTTATTTTCATCATTTCAGCTTTGATAAATAAGGGAATATTTAGGGAATAAGCGAGCAGAATCAGGGTAATTGCAATTAGCAAAATGTAATATCGCAGACATATCCCCCCATCTACATATCTACGGTATATACACAAGGCGACTAGAAGTCGCGGCTACACAGGCAAAACCCACCTATGCCTTTGGCACGCTACGCGAACGTGGGTTGGAAACAAATAGTTTTTCGGCGTTGCTGATTAAGGGTATGAATTTTAGTCTCACGCAAAGGCGCAAAGACGCAAAGGTAAGATTTTTAAAGGTTCAATTTAGGAATTTCATACCTCAATTCAGCAACGCCAGTTTTTCTTAGTCCACGAAGGTGGACTTTGTTTGTGTAGACGCGGTTTATAACCGCCTTGTTCGCCTGTTCGCAGATATGTTTGCAGATTTTGAGCCGCAGAACACCACAGATGGCAGCTATAGAGGAACAATGGCAAAGATAAAAGCGACGGAATTACAGTATCAAGCAGTTTTTGAGCAGAAGTTAGTCGAAGCTAATACTAATTTAAAAAGGGATAGAATTAGAGTTAGTATTAAACAAACTGGCAATTCTCTCCAGTTACGAGCTACCCTACCGTTAAAACCAGGGGATAGAAATTTAAGTAAGACGAAAAAGCAGTATGATTTATCTCTAGGAATACCTGCAAATTTGGAAGGATTGAAAACTGCTATTGAAGAAAGTTACGAATTAGGTAAATTAATTGCTCGTCATACTTTCGACTGGAATGAGAAGTATTTAGGAATTAAATCGAGAGAGAAGCAAGAGATCAAAACAATTGGAGAATTATTAGATAAATTTGATGAAAAATATTATCAAACCCGTCAGAAAACTATTACCAGTGAAAATACTTTTGCTAACTATATATCTGTAATTAAAAGAAATTTGACTCTGACCGATTTAGCCACAAAAGAAAATTTTGAGGAAGTTATTAATTCATTTCAGGGTAATAAAAAAAATGAACTAATTGCGGTAAGTTCTGTTTTGATTAAAACCTTTAATTTAGGATTTCAACTCGATGTTAAACGGGATCATGTCACTCCTGCCTATCGAGAAATACCTGAAGATGATAAAATAATGTCTGCTTTTGACCTTTTTGAAAAATTCGCCCTCAACCGCAAGAATACCAATATTAGTGATGAAATAGACACCTGGCAAATGTGGCGTTGGGTATATGGAATGTTGGCAACTTATGGATTAAGACCAAGGGAATTATTTGTACAACCGGATATTAATTGGTGGATGTCTGCCCAAAATATAGACCATACTTGGAAAGTGAATAAAAATACCAAAACTGGATATAGAGAAGTTATTCCTTTTGTACCTGAATGGATAGAATTATTTGATTTAAAAAATCCCAAGCCATTAAATATTTTAGCAAGAAAGGTTGACAAAATTGCATCTGTACAAAATATTAATTGGATGCGAAGAGATATATCCAGATGGTTTAGAAAAGTGGGAATTGAGTTTCAACCTTATGATTTACGCCATGCTTGTGCAATTCGATCGCATCTTCAGGGAATACCGATTAAAGCAGCAGCAGATAATTTAGGTCATACTGTTGATGAACATACAAAGACTTATCAAAGATGGTTTGGGATTGAAAACCGGAAAAAAGCCTTTGGTGAGGTAATTAATCAAAGGTCGTTAATTGAGTTACAGAAGAATGAAATTTTGGCGTTAAGGATGGAGAATGAAAGATTGAAGTTGGAAGTTGAAAAGTTGAAAAGTTGAAATTTTTGGAAAATAAAAATGTAGAGTAGTGGGAACAGGTTTATCATCAAGGTTAAAAATGTGGGTATAAATCTGATAAACTGTTCTCAGATCATTTGTTTTTATGTAACGATGGCAAATCTACCCCATTTCATTCAGTATCAAGGTAGTAAAAGAAATTTGGCAAAGCACATCCTCCAGTTTCTTCCCAAAGGAATCAGCAGGTTGGTAGAGCCGTTTGCTGGAACTGCTGCGATTAGTGTGGCTACGTCTGCAAATCAGATTACCCGTAGATTCTGGCTAAATGATTTGAATAAACCTCTAATTGAGTTATTAGAACTAGCGATAGAGAAACCGAACGATATAGCAGATTTCTACCTAGAACTGTGGAATGAACAACATACTGATTCCGTAGGCCATTATTTTGAGGTTAGGTCAAGATTTAATGAGACTAATGATCCAAAATTGTTACTTTATTTATTAGCAAGATGTGTTAAAGGTTCAGTTCGTTACAATTCTCAAGGGCTTTTTAATCAAAGCCCAGACAAAAGACGCAAAGGAACAAGACCTGAGACGATGAGAAAAAACATAGCAGGTGTGTCTAGTCTACTCAAAAGCAAATGCAAGTTTACAAGTTTGGATTATCGAGAAGTATTAGAGCAAATTCAGGATGGTGATTTCATCTACATGGACCCTCCATATCAAGGTGTATGCGGAAATAGAGATTCAAGATATCTGTCTGGAATAGATTTCAACGATTTTGTATTAGCTCTTGAACAGTTAAATCGGAAAGAAGTTGTATTTGCTGTCAGCTACGATGGTAAGTTGGGCGATAAGGTTTTTGGCAGGGTTCTTCCTCAGAGTTTAAATCTTGAAAGGATCGAAATCGAAGTTGGCAGATCTTCACAATCTACATTACTTGGTAAAGAAGAAACTACGATTGAGTCATTGTATTTATCGCCAAGTTTAGCCAGAAAATTAATAGCTACTCAAAACAGTAACTTCAGCTATATTGGCAAGAAACCAAAGCAGTTAACCCTCTTGGAAAAGCATGGAGAATTTGCAACAGCTACCAGATGAATTTTTGGAACTTTGCCGCTCTGTAACAGCAAAGAGACCGAAGGCGGTGATTGATCATATCTTGCAACGCGGATTTATTACGACTGAGGAGTTGAAGGAAACCTATGGTTATAACCATCCTCCAAGAGCAGCTAGAGATGTCAGAGAAAATGGTATCCCGTTAGAGACTTTTCGTGTTACTGGAAGCGACGGCAGAAAAATAGCTGCATATCGGTTTGGAGATATTAATAAAGCAAGATTTTCTCGTCTTTCTGGGAGAACAGGTTTATCCAAGCAAATTAAAGAGGCACTGATTAGCCGATACGGATGTAAGTGTTTTATTTATCTTGAGGAAGTTGATGAACGCGAGTTGCAAATTGATCATCGTGTTCCTTTTGAAGTTGATGGTGAGCCGGATATAGCCCCGGAAAATTTTATGCTGCTTTCTGGTTCTGCTAACCGGGCTAAATCCTGGTCTTGTGAACATTGCGAAAACTGGAACAGTATTAAGGATAAGTCAATTTGCCTATCCTGTTACTGGGCGTATCCAGAAAACTATGAGCATATAGGGATGCGGCAGGTTAGAAGAATAGATATGCTCTGGGAAGGCGATGAAATTAAGATTTATGAAAGACTCAAAGAGATGTCTGTCAGGTTAAAAAAAGAATTGCCTGAGTTGATTAAAGAGATTATTGAGCGCGAGATTAAACGTAATGATGACGGCTGACTGGATTCTAATTTCAACCTTATGATTTACGGCATGGTTGTGCGATTCGAGCGCATCTTCAGGGAATACCGATTAAAGCCGCAGCAGATAATTTAGGTCATACTGTTGATGAACATACAAAAACCTATCAAAGATGGTTTGGGATTGAAAACCGGAAAAAAGCCTTTGGTGAGGTAATTAGTCAAAAGTCGTTAATTGAATTGCAGAAGAATGAAATTTTGGCGTTAAGGATGGAGAATGAAAGATTGAAGTTAGAGATGGAAAGGTTTAAATTCTCAGTTATTAAAAATCCTTTGTAAATGAATTTTAAGTTCTTCTGCAAGGCTTTCAGGTAACGCAGTTTTTTAGGACGTTGTTCCATAGGACATTATACGGAGAAATTCTGCATAACACTTTAAACAGGGGTATTATACGGAAAAATTCTATATAATCCCACTTCACGGGTGTATTATACGGAAAATTTCTGCATAATACCAAGGGATATTATACAGAAAAATTCTGTATAACTTGACAAGAATCGCCTGTAATGTTTACTATATACCTGTATTCAAAAGTATTATACAGAAAATTTCTGTATAATACATAGTTATACACAAAGAGAACAAAGTACCGAAAGTTTTAAGTAAAAATGAGGTAATAGTAAGGAAACAATATGTCTAAAAAAAATCAATCAAAAAGATTAACGAATCAACATAAAGAGTCTCAAGGTGTAGTTGGTATATTTGGACATGAAGCAAAGTCTCACGATATAGCAGTTGGACAAATTTCACGCCTTGTAATTAAACAGCTTGAAAAGGAATTTCCTCAATTATCTTTTAAATACAAAACAAGCATAAGGAAAGAAGAAATAAACGAAGCGTTACAGAGACTTGATTCAGAATTAGGGCAAACACTTTTTGTGCCAAATTCAAGTATTATACCTGATGGTGGAATAATTGAAGTAAAAGACGATAACGGTAATTGGAGGGTTGTGCTTGTAACGGAAGCTAAACATCAAGGGCAAGACATTGAAAATATCCAAAAAGGAAAACTAGTTGGTAAAGATAATAATCAAGACTTGATGGCTGCTGGTAACGCAATAGAAAGATCTCATAAAAACATATCAGAAATTGCTAATTTTATGCTATCTGAATCCCATTTTCCGTACATCTTATTTCTGGAAGGGTCAAATTTTCTAACTGAAACTATTTCAATTAAAAGACCTGATGGAAGGGTGGTAATTCTTGATTATAATTCAGGGATGCTAAATAGATTAGATAGATTGACCTCTGCAAATTATGGAATGCCAATTAACACTAATTTGTGTAAAAATAAATTTATTAAGCATCATGATAAAACAATTATGCTTCAAGCAGCTTCAATTTATACACAAGGAAATGGAGAAAAATGGGATGCAAAAAAAATGTTTGATATTATGATTGAAGTGTCTAAGTCCTCTCTTAAGGCATTAGGTAGTGAAATATTTAACCAAATTACCAATAACGAATAATACGGGTTGATAATGGCAAGAAAAGTACAGCACTCTTTGTTGAAAAAAGCAAAACAAAACAAAAATGACGAGTTTTATACACAGCTTTCAGATATAGAAAATGAGTTAAAACATTATAAAAGTCATTTTAAAAATAAAGTAGTTTTTTGTAATTGCGATGATGCTCGGATTAGCAATTTTTTTAATTACTTCGCATCAAATTTCGCAGAATTGGGTATTAAAAAATTAATAACTGCTTGTTATAGAAAACAAGAAAGGGATTTGTTTAATACCGAAGAAGTTGAAAATGGTTTTTTCTTTGAATATACAGGTGTAGAGGGAGAAAGAATTAAACCAAGTTCAACTGACATCGTTCATTTTAAAGGTGATGGCGATTTTCGTAGTGCTGAAAGTATCGAACTATTAAAGCAATCCGATATTGTTGTTACTAATCCTCCATTTTCATTATTTAGGGAGTATGTGGCTCAATTAATTAAATACGATAAAAAATTCTTAATAATTGGCAATATTAATGCTATCACCTATAAAGAAATATTTAAGTTAATTAAGGAAAACAAGGCGTGGTTAGGAATAAACCTTGGTAGAGGTATTTCAGGTTTTATTGTCCCAGAATACTATGAACTCTATGGCACAGAGACTAGGATTGATAGCTCTGGAAATAGAATAGTTTCTCCAAACAATTGTCTATGGTTAACTAATTTAGACACTTTTAAACGACACGAATATATTACTCTCACAAAGAGATATTTTGGAAACGAAATTGAATACCCCCATTATGACAACTATGATGGTATTAATGTTAATAAAACACAAGACATACCATTAGACTACAAAGGATTTATGGGTGTACCTATAACATTTCTACATAAATTCAATCCCGATCAGTTTGAAATAATTAAATTCAGAAAAGGGAATGATGAAAAAGATTTGTCAATAAATGGAAAATGTCCATATTTTAGGATTCTAATCAAAAATAAACGAATATTGACTGAATTATCTAACAATAGAGTGCGATCGCTAATATTGGATTAATGCGATCGCTCAAAATCCATTGTCTTGCGCTTCCTTAACTACGATTAACTGCGATCGCTAGTTGTGGTTTGAGTGCGATAGCGCAAGCGCTGACTTGTCAGTTCGCTCAAAATCCATTGTCTTGTGCTGCGATCGCTAGTTGTGGTTTAAGTGCGATCGCTCAATTGCCATTATCTTGTGGTTTCTTAACTTCGATTAACTGCGATTCCTACGGAGTGCTTTGCGATCGCCAAAGGCATCGCTAGGTTAAAATGAGAGGGCGACTCCATCCTTTCACCAACCCTCAGACGAGGAGATTCTCAAATGCCATTGGTTGAACTCATGTCACAAATCCAGACACTGCCCAAAATTGATAAGCTTCGGCTGATGCAGTTTCTCGCCACAGAACTGGTAAAAGAAGAAGATGCAAACTTCTTTGTTGCAAATCAAGAGTATCCAGTCTGGTCGCCTTACAATTGCTCTGAGGCTGCCAATATTTTGATGAATCTTCTGGCTACAAAGCAACAAGAAAAAAATGGTTGACGTTCAAAGATTTCCCTACAAGATTATTGACAGCAGCCTTGGTATGGTTGATAGAATGGCCCATCTGCCTTTGACCCTCGGTTATAACGGTCATTCCTTGAAGGTTGAAGGCTTATTGGACACAGGCGCAAGTGTGAATGTTTTGCCCTACGAAATAGGAAAGCAACTAGGTTTTATCTGGGAGAATGAGACACTCTCGGTTATATTAGCAGGAAATTTGGCTCAATTTGAAGCCCGCGCAGTCGTTGTTGATGCTCAAGTCAGTTCATTCCCAACTATTAACCTGGCATTTGCCTGGACACAAGCAACCAATGTGCCTTTGATCTTGGGACAGGCTAATTTCTTTTTTGAGTTTGATGTCTGCTTCTTCCGTGCGCGTTCTGAGTTTGAAATTCGCCCCAAGCGGGTTGACTAAAACTGGAGATTCACTGTTAGATATCTTTAAGAAAAGCGATTACTAGGTCGTGCATTGCGATTCCTACGGAGCGCTTCTCTACGAGACGCTACTGCGAACGCTGTCGCTAATATTGGGGAAATGCGATCGCTCAATTTCCAATTTCTTGTACTTCTTTAACTGGATTAATTGCGATTGCTAATATTGGGGAAATGCGATCGCTCAATTTCCAGTTTCTTGTGCTTTCTTAACTGGGATTAACTGCGATCGCTAATATTGAGTTAGTGCGATAGCGCAAGCGCTGACTTGTCAGTTCGCTCAAAATCCATTGTCTTGTGCTGCGATCGCTGATATTGGGTTAGTGCGATAGCGTTCGCAGTAGCGTCTCGTAGAGAAGCTCTCCGCAGGAATCGCTCAAAATCCATTTTCTTGATCGACCAGGAGGAAATTTAACTTAAATAGAAATATGGGGACTTGATTACTTGATTAACTAATGTAAAAAACAAAGGAGGCTTTATGAAAGCTGTTGAGTTAGTAGGGACAGTAAACACAAATGGGCAGATTAATTTAGACCAAGCATTAACATTTCCTTACGGTAGTCGTGTTAAGGTTATTGTCTTATTGCCTGAGTTGATTGATCAGGTAGACGGTGATCAGGAGATATTCCAACCAATAAGCCTAAACGACCCTAAATTAATTGATACATTAAAAATGCGGACTTTGATTGAGACAAGCTTAACTGATATGGCAAATGATCCAGAGATCCAAAGAGAGATAGGTCTAATTAATGCTGAGTTTGAAATCTCTGAACTGGATGGAATAGAAAGGTTATGAGCGTTCAGCGATCTGAAATTTACTTCGTCAATCTTAATCCAGTTCAAGGTAGAGAACAAGCAGGAGAGCGTCCTGTTTTAGTGCTTTCTGTAGATGCTATCAATCAATTACCATTAGTTGTTACAGTAGTTGTTGGTACAAAAGGAACAAATATCACCAAAAACTACCCAACAAATGTGAGGTGTTTACCTGAAGAAACTGGATTATCAATAGAGACAGTATTTCTTTGCTTTCAAATTCGTTCACTGGATTTAAAGCGTTTTCCTAGCCAGCCTTCTGGCAAACTCTCAGATGCTAAAATGCAGGACATAGAAACCGTAGTTCGCTATTGTTTAGGACTTTAGCCTCGTTTCAACAGCAGTCTGTGAGGTACGGTCTAACGGGGCTGTTAAACATCCAATATCTATTATCTTGTGCTTCCTTAACTATGATTAACTGCGATCTCATAGGTAAGCGATAGCGTAAGCGCTGACTTGTCAGTTCGCTAGTTTTGGTTTAAGTGCGGTAGCGTCTCGTAGAGAAGCGCTGCTGCAAGCAGTTCGCAATATTTCCACTTTACAATATCAGCGATCGCAATTTGAAGGTTTCTTGAGAATTGAGTTGACGTTTTCCGTCTAATATGTCTAATATTGTTTGTTCTTGCTCAAAAATTCCTAAAAAATCTCGTATTTCCAAATTATAGTCTTCCATTAATGTTTGTAATAATTCTCCATCAGTTAATTTAGGGAATTGTTCATTTTTCTCTTCATAGTCATAAACTAACATTCCTAATACATTTATATAATCTCGATCCTCTTGGCTCAGATTTTTTTGATCTAATATTGTATTAATTCTTTGTTGAGTGATATTTAATTCAAGATCATTTGTAATAGGACGAGGTGCAAATTCTGTAATTAAACTGAGGTAATAAGGGCTAGGGATTGTTAAACCAGTCATCATTTTTCCAATTCTCCTTATCATAGTCTGCATGGATTAAAACATCACGAATAAAAATGATTTGTGCCTGATAGTCAATGTAAGTAATTAACCGATAATTATTACCACTAATATTAAAAACGGTAAAGTTAGCAACTAAATCAGCAGAAGGAAATAGTTGACGTAATTGAGCAAAGTTCTCAATGCAACATTTAGTTATTCTATCATACCATAATAATAAGCTATTTTTAGCTGTTGAGTGTTTTTCCCAAAATTCTCGTAAACTCCTCCGACTAATTACTCGCATGGGTTTAAAAATCAAATTTTATATTTTATAATAGCTGATTCCACAAATATTGAATGTCGCAACAAGACTTTACATAATTGCTTATAATTGTAGTGCGATAGCGCAAGCGCTGTTTCTTGGATGCCCGGAGGGCTTTTGTCAGTTCGCCAATCCTATAGGGTGCGTTAATCAAATGTAATGCACCTTATCTCATTGGTTTGGTAAGAACATTTCTCGCTAAACTATAATCAGGGAAACAGCAAGATTAGATTATGAACTTAGATACAATTCAACAAGATATTGCGTCTCTTCCTCCCGATGCACAACAAATCATAGTAGAACTTGTAGAAGTCCTGAAAAAACGCTACCTTTTGAATCAACACGAATCTTCAGAAAATTCCTTGCAAGACTGGTCAGACTTTATCGGTTGCATAGAAGCTGAAACAGACCTCTCTAAAAACTATAAAAACTACTTAGACCGTGAACTTAATCAAAAATATGATCATAGTTGATACAGGCTTTTGGTTAGCTCTTGCCAATAAAAAAGATGCAGTTCATATAGCCGCCAAAAAACGATTTCAAGATTTAGCTAATCAGCAATTTATTACAACCTGGTGCGTCGTCACAGAAACTTGCTATCTATTACAAAAAAGAGTAGAAGTGGATGCTCCAAAAATCTTTATTAATAAAATTTCTACAGGAAAGCTACAAATATTTGATCTCAAACAACATCATTGCCAGCGTATTGAAGAACTGATGCAAAAATATAAAGATTTACCGCTTGAAAATACAGATATAATTATAATTTAGGACTCACAGTTATTTAACTGAATTTGTTATGCCATTAACATCATCTATTATTCATAGCGACCCTGATATTCTAGGGGGAACACCCGTTTTTGTGGGAACTCGTGTACCAATAAAAACCTTGCTTGACTACCTTGAAGCTGGTGATTCATTAGAAGTATTTCTAGACCACTTCCCTAGTGTCACACATAAACAAGCGATCGCGGCTCTTGAATTAGCCAAGGAAATGCTAACAGCTTATGCGAATCCTGCTTGATGAATGCGCTCCACGTCCCTTAAAGCGTCAACTTGCGGAATATGACATCAAAACAGTTGTGGAGATGGGATGGTCAGGAAAAAAGAATGGTGAATTGCTACAACTCATGATTCAAGAGGGTTTCACCATTTTGCTCACTACAGATCAAAATTTACGCTATCAGCAAAACTTAGAGCAAGTTGGAGTGGCAGTTGTTGTTCTTGTAGCGCAGAGTAATAAACTTGCTGATTTACTTCCTTTGTTGCCAGATGCTCGTAACGTTTTAAATACAATTGTACCGGGATCAGTGATTGAAGTTGGTGTTTCGTGATAGCGAAATCGCTCAATATCCATTTTTTTGTGCTTCCTTAACTGTGATTAATTGCGATATCATGGGTGAGCGATCGATCTTATAGCTACTATCTTGATTATCAAGTGATAAAATAAAAAAAGAAATAACAACTACTCACCCCAAGAACATCTTTTAGACTGCACGGTATCAGAAGAGAAAAAATAATGGCTGAACTCAAACTAAGATCAAAAGATCCAGATTCCCTCAGACGAATTATTGAAAGTGCTTTATCAGAAAGATTACAAAGTGTAATGGCAGGAATAAAAAGAACAGAAGAACGAATTATAGAATTGGAAACCAAGTATCAATTATCAACAAAGGAATTTATAAACCGTTTTAATAATGATGAATTATCCCATAATTTTGATTTTGATGAATGGATTGGCGAATCTCGAATGTTGACACATTTACAAGAAATGAAAGAGTCTATAGATGAGATTGATTTTGTTAATTGAAGATTATTTTCAGCAGATTCAGCTTTTAATTGAATCTTCAGAAATTGTCAAAATATTCAAGATTGAAAGTGAAAAAAGAGGAATATATGAAGGCTTGATCAGAGGAAAAATTGATTTTCAAGATAATTCTTTGCTGCATTTACGAGAATTTGTCTATGTTGAAATCTCCATAGAAAAATGTATAGTTATTAATATATGGATTCAGAAAATAAACTAATTTTTCGTTATGACAATACTGAACATCATCGAAAATCAAATCTCCCTACTTTTCCTCATCATAAACATGATGGAAGTGAGGATAATGTGATTAAATCAGATGCTCCTTTTTTAAATGAGGTACTCAATGAGGTTAAAAAAATATTAGGATAGTGCGATAGTGAAGCGCGACATAGGAATCGCTCAATTTCCATATTCTTGTGCTTCGTTAACTACTATGAAGTGCGATCGCCAACCCTGTACTTGAACGGTGCGGATATCGTAGCCGTTTTTGGTAGTGGTAAATATGTAGTGAAATCTCATATTTTCTCCCAACAATTCTCTTCACGAAATTACAGCAATGTCTATCAATCCACTCAGCCTCTTTTCAGTTAAGCCGACGATCGCCCATTACTCTATCTGCATTGACAAAGGATTAACCATTCACTATCGCCATGACATTCCAGGTGCATTAGATGCGCCGCAGGGGCTGAGTCATCATATGCTAACCTACTTTCTGTCTACAAACGAACGTCAAGTGACACATTTTGATGAGTGCGGAGAATACGACGGCGTGATGAAGCCTGGCGATTTTTATCTGTATCCTGCTGGTCGCTTTGGATTTACACGCTGGCATTCTATCGACAAAACACTTCATATTGTGATTGAACCGGAGTTTCTAAGTAAAGTTGCTCGCGATGCAGAGTGCATTAGTTTTGGGAATATTGAGCTTTTGCCTGTGTTGAAAACGCGCGATTGTAAACTTGAGAATCTCGTACAGCTCTTTTTGACTGAGATTGACGAGCGTAATTTCGGAGAGAAAGCGTATCTAGAATCAATCAGTTCTCTCTTTGGGATTCATTTGCTGCGTCGATACTGTACTACCACACCCAGATTTCAGAAGTATGTAGGCAATGGACTTACGCCTTATCAACTCAGTGTAGTTCTAGAGTATGTCCAAGCCTATCTGAGCAGTGATTTGAGTCTAGACACTATGGCATTCCAAATTGGCATGAGCCGCTGCTATTTTGCCACTCAGTTCAAGCAGTCAATGGGAATTACACCGCATCAGTATGTTAACCAGCAGCGGATTGAAAAAGCAAAACAATACCTGCGATCGCAAAAGTTATCTATTTCTGACATTGCAATCGAGTGCGGCTTCTCGAATCAAAGCCATTTGACCAAGGTGTTCAAACGGCAAACGGGCACAACGCCTAAAGTCTATGTCCAGCAATCGAGATGAATTCGATCAAAAGAATTGACAAAAATTAGAACATTTTTAAAAGACTAAAAGAATCCAAAGGCTATAGAGTAACGATGTCTCTGTGACGGAACGACTACTCTATGAACGGACGCACTATTTTTCTTTTAGCTGCACTCGCAGGAGGGGCTGTTCTTCCGGTTCAAGTGGCACTCAATACCCTGTTGCGTCGCCATGTTGGAGAACCGATGCAGGTGACGTTTATTTCCTATCTAGCTGGTGCTCTCGCATCGCTAGTTGTCTGCTTAATTGCTCAGTATCCACTGCCGACGGTTGCGGCTCTGGGACAAACTTCTTGGTGGATGTGGGTAGGTGGTTGTTTAGGCACGTTTTATGTCTGGTCAACTATTTTCGCAACCCCCAAGATTGGTGCTGCCTTTGCTCTGGGGCTGACGATCGCTGGTCAGATGATCGCCGCATTGTTTCTAGATCATTATGGCGCGATCGGACTAACTCGATTTGAGGCCAATCCCACTCGAATTACTGGCGTTGTTCTAGTGATATTAGGTGTTTCGTTAGTTGCTTACGTTAAACGTTAGTAAGAAGATAAATCATCATCAGCCACAAGCATACTCACAATACTCACTGGGAAATTGACACAATGACAATTTTTACTCCACAAGATTCTGCACTGCTCTTGATTGATCACCAAGTTGGGACAATGCAGTTGATCAAAAACATTCCTCACGACGTGGTAAAGCAAAATGCCATCGCCTTGGCTAAAACTGCTAAAATCCTCGGCTTGCCTGTTGTTCTTACCAGTAGCCAGGAAACGAACATCCAAGGTTTACTTTTGAGCGAGTTTAAAGAAATCCTACCTGAAGCTTACAGCGCACGAGTTCAGCGAGCAGGTATTGTGAACGCTTGGAACGACCCTAATTTTAGTGCCGCGGTTGACGCTACAGGAAAAAAGAATCTGATTATGGCGGGTGTAACAACAAGTGTGTGTTTGGTGTACCCAGTCCTCAGTGCGATCGCAGCAGGCTACCAAGTGCAAGCTGTTATGGATGCTTCTGGATCACCCTCTAAGCTAGCAGAAGATGTTTCCTGGCGGCGAATGGAAAATGCTGGTGCGATTTTGACCGCTACTGATTCAGTAATTGCTGAATTAGGGCAGGATTGGAGTACAGCCGCAGGCAGTCAACTCATTCAAGTACTATTTCAGCACGTACTACCCTCAATCTCTGCCTGATTAGTGAGAGATTCCATTAACACGCCTTATTACTAACTTGAACACAGTTCCAATTTTTGGCGTTGCTGATTTTAGGGATGAAAATGATTTTGCATACATTTCAGACTCTTGTAGAGACGTTCCATGGAACGTCTCTACCCTAAAAATCATACGCCAATTCAGCAACGCCAATATTTTTGGGAAAAGCGATTCCTAGGTCGCGCTTGTCTTCGAGACGCTCCGCGAACGCGATCGCAATATTTCTACTTTATTTAGGAGTGTTAGAATATAAGCGAACTGACAAAAGCCCTCCGGGCATCCAAGAAACAGCACTTTGCCCTACTCAGTTGTCCTTTAAGCAGATTAAATCAGTTGCAAACGCTGTTGTTCCTGGTTTCTATCTCCGAAGGCATTTGTTCTGGCACTATTCACTCATTTGGCAAAAACCTTAACTTGTTAACTGTATTCTCTGAACTGTAGCAAAACGACAAGCGTGTGTCTTGCACTCAGCACTGCTGCAAGCAGTTCGCTAATCTTGTAGGGTGCGTTAATGGAATGTAACGCATCTTATTACTGACTTGAACGCAGTTCCAATCCTAAGATTTATATTATGCTTGTACAATATTCAAAATTTTTCTTGCTATCATCTAGACATACACCTAAAATGTTTTTATGAAAATTTTTGTGGAAACTGGTAGTTATGACTTCGGCAATGTGGGTGACGTAGCTATGTTACAGGTAACAGTATCAAGATTACAAAGCCTTTGGCCTGATGCGGTAATTGAGATTCTTACCAATGTACCAGAGAAGCTTTCTCAGCTATGCCCCAAAACATTTCCCTTATCACCAAATGGTCGTCAACTATGGTTTTCGCCACTGATTAGTCCTAACGATAAATACCAAAAAGATATTAAAAAATTATCCGATAAAAAACATATTTTTCTGTTAGAAATAGAAGATAAATTTTGTTATTATTTTCCATTTTTAGCTAATACTTTACTTAAATTCAAATTACGAGAAAATCAACAAGAACTCAGGGAAATTAAAGCATTTGTAGAAGCAATTTCAACTTCAGATTTAATCGTCGCATCTGGTGGTGGATATATCACTGATTTATGGGGAGAATGGTCTCACGAAGTGCTAAATACCCTAGCTTTTGCCACCAAACTTGGTAAATCAACAGCAATTCTTGGCCATGGTATAGGTCCAATACAAAATCCAAGATTTTATCGAAAGGCAAAATCTGTTTTACCCTCTTTAAGCTTAATTTCTATTAGGGAAAAAAAAGCCAGTTTACCACTGCTCGATTTAATGGGTGTTTCACCTAACCGTATCATAACGACAGGGGATGATGCCATTGAGTTAGCATACAATGCCCGTAATCCAAAATTAGGAAATGGTATTGGCATAAATCTTCGTGTTGCTAATTATTCAAATATTGGTAAAGAATCCCTTGGAATAGTTCGTTCGACCTTACATGATATTGCAAAAAAGAAAGATTCACCGTTAGTTCCCGTACCTATTTTGCGTTATCACATAGATCCTAATGCGGAATCAGACATCACAACAATTCAACAAATTATAGCAGGTTTTGATAATGTTCTGAATCAAGGGAATAACCTTGATACACCACTTAAAGTCATTGAACAAGTGAGCCATTGTCGTATTGTTATTACAGGCAGTTATCATGCTGGGGTTTTTGCTCTTGCTCAAGGTATTCCTGTTGTGAGTTTGGTAAAATCTCAATATTATATTGATAAATTTCAAGGACTGGCAGATCAGTTTGGCGTTGGCTGTGATGTAATTTTGTTAGACGATGAAAAATTTGCTCAAAAACTAGCATCCAGTATTCATCAATTATGGGAAGCCGCCGAAGTTATAAGACCACAATTATTAGAAGCGGCACAAAAACAAATAGAGTTAGGGAAGACTGCTTATAAGCGATTATATGAAATTGTTCAGAAAAATAAAAATAGGGCAGATAGATAGTCATTGTTAATGCTCAAGTCAGTTCATTCCCAACTATTAACCTAGCATTTGCCTAGACATAAGCAACCAATGTTCCGTAAAATATATTTCAACCGAAAAATACCTTTTTAGAAGTTATGAAGAGCCAAGTTTGGTACATAGCATTGTTTATAGGAGTCATGTGCTTCGTGCGTTTCAGCCTAAGTATTGTTGGGTATATTGACCCACTGTGGCTTATGGAGCAACTTAATATTCCCGCAAATACTAACATCCAAATGCCTTATATTGTGCGGGTATGGGCGATTAGAGATATTGTTCTAGCGGTACTTGTGGCTTTTTCAGATAGGAATACGATTAGAAGTCTTCTTTTCGCTTGTATTTTGATTGATTGTGGGGATATTCTTTCTGCCCATTTGAGCGGCATTGCTGGACTATTTAACCCGTCTGAAGTTTGGTCATTAAAACTTACAGCAATTTTTGCTCTTATACCGGAATCTATGGCAACATTCTTAATCGTTAAAAGTGAGCAAGTAAGCCAAAACGGGTCTGTTAAAGATATTTGAGAAATAATCATTCAAAATACTCACGCCCGAATCACAGTAATCCGACGTTGATTTTCCGTAACCACAACCTCAGTTGATAACCTTTCTTCCATTGGGAGAGCATTTTTACGCCTATCAAACACAAATAACCAACCAAAATTCAACCCCAAACGCCCTAAATAAGATTCTAATTGCTCAATCCCATCAGTTTGGGGATCACGCTTTTTCTCACGCCATACCTTTAACTCAATCCCTAACGTGACATCCTTGTAACGCAGACATAGATCCATTCTGTCGCTACCAATTGCATATTCCCTTTCCAAAATTCCACCACCATTAACCACACGATGTAAAAAAGCCATTAATACTATGTGGGGAGCGATTTCATGATAGCCAGTGCTACCTAATAACGGTTCTCCATGTTGTCGCCAAAACTTGAGAAATGCTGCAAGTAACCCATCTATATTTAATTCACCTTCCGGGGTTAACCAAGTCGGTGCAATCATTGGTAGAGAAGCCATTGGAGTAACTGTTAATACTCTGGGTAACACTTCCCGATAAATGGGATTAGCAATAGTTAATCCACCTTGGGGGTGCATTTTACATAACCCCAAATCAATCACAAATTGAATATCATCATTAGGTATATCCCCTAATTCTAAACCTGCTAACATCGGTTCGATAATTGCTTTTATTCTTGGTTCTCGTAGTCGTTCGGCTAAACTATCCAAATGAGTATCTTGACGAGCGATTAATATTTCTTTTGCTTGTAAAATGTGTTCTTTATTAATAGCAATATTTCTATCTTTAAGCATTTTTTCCACAACTTCCTTAGCTAAAGCATTCACTAACCAAGGTTGTCCTTGGGTTAAATTAAAAGCTGTTTCTGTAGCTTCTGGTGTAAAAATTTGTCCTGTTGCTTGTGTATGTTGTTGATAGAGTTCTACAACTTCCTCAGCATTAAAATTTCTCAGAGTAATGGAACTAACTTTAATATTAAAAGGACTGGATGTATTTAATCTATCACTACCACCGGATGCTACTTTATAATCTCGTACATCTCGTAAACCAATTAATCCCACGGAGGAAGGAAAATTTTCGGGACGATTGGGAAAACCATCTCTTAACTGTCGTAAAATTGAAATTAATGTTTGGTCTTGCAAAGAATCAATTTCATCTATCAATAATACTAAAGGACGGGTTAAAGATTTTGCCCAACCTTGTAAAAAAGCCTTAATTCTATTTCCTGGTTCTTCCTGTTGCCATTGCTTCACAGGTGGTTGTAATTCTTTGGGTAAACGGATAGAAATTGTATCATACCAAGTTCCCAAAATCGCTAATTCTGCCGCACCAGGGTCATGATTAAATGCACTTCCTACTTCTACTGATACCATCACTGCTGCATAATTTCCTGTGGCGGTAAGTTGCTGTGCTAGGGATAACATTGCGGTGGTTTTCCCTGTTTGTCGTGGTGCGTGAAGGACAAAATAACTACGTTGTTGAATTAGCTCCTCCAAATCTGGTAATCGTATTGTTGGAGAGAGCATATAGTGGATATCGTCTTGACAAGGACCTGCAATATTAAACCAGCGAGTCATGATGATTTTGGCAGTTGGTGAACTCTTTAAGTTTAGATGATTTTGGGGTTGGGGCGAGGCATATAGGGAAAAATTAGGTAACGCCTAGTATGTTAATTTTGTGTGTTTTGGAGCGATTTCCTCGGAAATTATTGATGTTACCGTAGTTTACATCAAAAGCATATATTTCAGGCACTTTATCATAAAAATATGGGACACATTTTGTGCATGAAGCCTTATGGGATAAGGGATTCAGAATTAACACACTAGGTAACGTAGGACGTTGTTCCATAGGATGTTATACGGAAAAATTCTGTATAACTTGACAAGATTCACCTGTAATGTTTACTATATAGTTGTATAGAAAATTTCTGTATAATAACTAGTTAGCCCGCTGAGTTATTGGTCAGGAGAGTTCATCCAAGTTACTAATCCGAGTTACAGCTAAGTAGTTGCAGGATTTTTGGGGAATAGTTCTGAAGGCTACCTGTTGGTGAGAAGCCTAGAATGGGGAATCTGAACGCTAGAGAATAGTCTTAATAAAGGTAATTACACGAGATGGATTGGTTGCCAGAAAGCTTGCTTGAGATGCATTTCCATAGAGCTATTATCAAAAACTATGAAAAGAAGTTTGGTGCAAAATTTCTCAGACTTCTCAAGCCATCGACACAGAAAGAGGCGTGGGTAGGTTTTGATCAAGGTTGGATAAAATCTGATCTGCCTGAACAAGAGTTATTCAAACAACTTAGTTCTGCCGTTTCAACAAGCAAAACTAAATTATCCAAGTTTTATTTTGGTGAATTCCTTCAATTCAAAACTGTTGAAAAAATTACACGTAGAAGTAGTAATCTTCCTTCAGGCTTTTCAACACCGTACTATCGGTCAGCCTTATCTCTTAAACCAAATAAAACGTCTCATATTTCCCAACATGAAACACTCTGCCGCTTAACCAAGATAAGAGGATCATCAGTTTACTATGCCTGTCCAATGATATTTAATCAAGATGAGCTTTGGAATGAACCAAACCTTAAATTGCTACGATTTGTTGATGTTAGGACTGCGCCTAGTGGTTGGCTTACAAACGAGCAACACCATCTTGCTTTTCAAAGCCCTACTACGCGAGTGCCAGTGTGGTGCAGTGATCCAGTCGAGGGTAGAGCCTTTTCAGAAGAAGAGCGTTGGCAAAGTGAAAACCATCCAACACAACTATCAGGAGAGCAAGTTATTTCATTAATTGATAACATAGCTGAAATTTTCAGTAATCAAAGTAATGAGGTATTAATTCAGAGGGACATTTTCCCTCGTCTAGTTAGATATTTGCCAACATCAATGTGTCTTTATGAATTTGCAGATGAACTTTCTATTTTTGGTGAATGAACTGCTAATCATCTTAGTGCGATCGCTGATCTTGTAGGGTGCATTAATGAAATGTAACGCACTTTATCTAATGTTCAAAATTCGTGCGTTACGCTGACGCTAACATTAGAATATGATTGAAATTCGGGAGACTGAAATCTATTCGCAGTGGTTTAAGGCTTTGCGCGATCGCCAAGCAAAAGCACGTATAGATATTCGTGTTCGTCGCTTGTCTATGGGCAATCCAGGCGATGTTAAACCTGTAGGGCAAGGCATCTCGGAACTGCGGATTGATTATGGTCCAGGCTATCGGGTGTATTTCGTACAACGAGGTGAGACCTTAATCATTCTCTTAGCAGGAGGAGATAAAGGGACTCAAGAATGGGACATCAAAACAGCACTAAATTTAGCGCAAGACTTATAGGAGGTTTTCATGGCTACTATCCAAACCTATCCTTGGGATGCGGCGGAACATCTGGAAACAAAAGAAGATATAGCTGCATACCTTGAAGCTGCCCTTGAAGATGGCGATCCAAGCTTAGTGGTAGCAGCATTAGGTGATATTGCTCGATCTAAAGGGATGACACATATTGCCCGTGAAACAGGGTTGGGGCGTGAAAGTCTCTATAAAGCTTTGTCAATCGAAGGCAATCCAGAGTTTGCCACAGTTATTAAGGTTTTACAATCACTTGGGTTACGTCTCCAAGTTGTACCGATTGCATAACAAATAGACCTCTTGCATAAATACTTTGGTGTCGTCAAGAATATTCTTGAAAAGCTCACGCAGAGGCGCAGAGGCGCAAAGAAGAATTTGAAAATCACGACTTTTGCAAGAAGTCTAATCATTGGAGCGGACAATATTGTGATATTTTGGTTGAGAGTTGGGGGCGAGCGTTGGCGCAGCCTCTCTTAGAGAAGCGATCGCCGATCTTGTAGGGTGTGTTAATGAAATGTAACGCACCTTATGACTTAGATCGTGCATATCAGCATCTTTCGAGACGATCATCAAATCATTATCTTTTGCATAATTTCAAACTATCGGGTCTATTGTTGCTTTCATACCTATATCCCGAACATGAAGCGAGCCTGGAAAAAGATCGCTCAAACGGCTGGATAATTTAGGGGATAAGTTTTCATCAAACAGTAATTTCATGCTGATAAAGTCGAAATCATCAACCGACGTTCACGGTCAGCCGCATAAGTAACGCACCATTATTTATGTTAAAATTAGATTACCATAAATAGTGGAAAATTATTGCAATGGAAATTACTAAACTATCAACTCAAGGTCAAATTACTATTCCCCAAGTTTTAAGAGATCAGTATCATTGGCAAGATGGACAGGAATTAATAATAATTAATTTAGGTTATGGAATTTTATTAAAACCTAAAAAAACCTTTCCAGAAACAAAATTAGAAGATGCCGCTGGTTGTTTAAATTATCAAGGAAAAGCCAAAACAATTGAAGAAATGGAACAAGCAGTAGCAAAAGGAATAGAAGAATTATGGAATCAATGATTGCTATTGATACTAATATCATCGTTAGGTTTATTACCAAAGATGATGAACTACAGTATCAACAAAGTTTAGCATTATTCAAAAATAAAAATATTTTTATCGCTGATACTGTCATCTTAGAAACTGAATGGGTTTTAAGGTTTGCTTACAAGTTTAAACCTTTGGAAATTTGTAACGCTTTTAGAAAAGTTTTTGGTTTACCTAATGTTTATTTAACTAATGAAAAGCTAATTTTACAAGTTATTGAATGGCATGAAAATGGTATTGATTTTGCAGACGCTTTTCATTTAACTTCTAGTAATCATTGCTTAGAGTTTTATACTTTTGATGAAAAGTTTATTAAAAAGTCTCAAGGTTTATCTAATTCAACAGTAAAAAAGCCTGATTTGTAAATTAGGATTTTTAGCTATCAGCCGCATAAGCAATACAAGCCTTTAAATCTTCTCGCGTTAAGTCGGGAAAATCATCAAGAATTTCTGCTTCAGTCATCTCGGAAGCTAGATATTCAAGCACCTCATAAACTGTGATTCGCAACCCACGTACACAAGGCTTACCACCACGTTTATTGGGTTCGATTGTGATATAGTTTCTGTAATTCATTATGTGGCGATCGCATTCTTACCAAATTATCTAATGATACCATGTATTTGTGCTAAAAACTTAATAATTTCACCGTTCAACATCTTTGAGTTTACCTTCTGGTTGCACCGAAGAAAGTGTTAAAATCGAACCAAATGATGTTTTCCACCTGAAACCATGCGTGCGATTGAAACCACAGGTATCTTAAATAAACAAGGACAAATTCAGTTAGATCGTCCCCTTCCCCAAGACAAAGCCAGTCGGGTGCGTATTATCCTGCTAATGCCAGAGGAGGATGATCTCAACGAACAAACCTGGTTAGATGCAATCTCAACCAACCCTAGCTTTGCTTTCCTCAACGATACAGAAGAGGACATTTATACTCTCGAAGATGGGCAACCCGTAAACTATGAAAGGTAAGCTTGTTCTGATTCAATTTCCTTTCGATAACCTATCTTCCAGTAAAGTCCGTCCTGCCTACTGTTTAACAGATGTGATCGGCATTTATCAGCACATCATTTTTGCACTCATCACCAGTCGCATTCCTGAAGCACCTCTCAACACAGATATTATTCTCCAACCGGAACATCCAGACTTCCTTAATAGTGGACTTAGGCAAGCATCAACCCTACGTCTCGATCACCTAGTAACCCTCCGTCAATCCCTAATTCGGCGTGAATTAGGATATTTCACATCAGAGACTCAAGCCTCAATTGCAGATATTTTGTGTCGTATTCTATGCTCTTAATGAAACTAGCGATCGCGTAAGCGCGGTTTCTTGGATGCCCGTTCGCGTAGCGTCTCCTAAAGGAGAAGGGCTTTTGTCAGTTCGCCAATCCTATAGGGTGCGTTAATGGAATCTCAATTTTGAGAAAAGCAATCTACAAAAGTCCTTCTTTGCATTCTCCTCTCTGCGACTCTGCGCGACGGACACTTTGCACAAGTCGGGGAACCCGCCCAAGCAAGTGTCCTCCTCTGCGTGAGAAAAAAATATAATACTCAAGCCCGAATCACAGTAATCCGACGTTGATTGTCCGTCACCACAACCTAACCCCAAACGCCCTAAATAGCGCGATCGCTAATCCTATAGAGTGCGTTAATAGAATCTCAATAACTTCACCGTTAAACATCTTTGAGAAAAGCGATTCCTACGGAGCGCGCGCTACGAGACGCTATCAATCAAATAGCTATCATCTCATGGCTGGCGTTTCAAAAATCAAAAGAAGTCTTAGTTTTTAAAACCAAGACTCCATCTTGAACTATCTAATTGCCGATCCTGTAGAGTGCGTTAATAGAATGTAACGCACCTGATAAACCGTTATTCACTTGCTGATTTTACAGGCGTGGTAGTTTCTGAGATAGGAGCAGCAGATGAACTAAAAGCAACCCGTAAAAAAGGTGGCGCCAGAAAAGTTGTCAGAATGACCATGATAATAATGGATACTTCCAACGGCTTATCCAGAATGCCGCTTGCAGAGCCAATACCAGCAAACACTAACCCCACTTCACCACGAGGGATCATCCCTACGCCGATCGCTAGACGATTGATTCCGGGTATTCCAAATACTGCCCAGCCGGTGATCAGTTTACCAACGATCGCCACCAGTACCAAAAAGACCGCAATCAACAGTCCGGCGCGATTCTCTGGAACGGCTGGGTTTAATACGCCCAAATCAGCCCGCGCACCCACAGTAACAAAGAAAATCGGGACAAGCAAATCAGCGATCGGTTTGATCAATTCATCCAACTCATTTCGGGCATCGGTTTCATCGAGTACCAAACCCGCCGCAAATGCACCCAAAATCGCTTCGAGATGAATGGCGTTACCTAAAAATGCCATAAAGAAAGCAAAGATGAATGCCGGAATCACAATATTCCCGCGAGTTTTGAGCCGCTCAACGATCGCCACAAAACCCTTGTTAAAGACACCACCCAACAAAATCGAACCAATTAAAAATGCTGTCGCGCTGACAATTAAATAAATAACATTAGCAACATCAATTTCACCAGTTTTAGCTAAACTTGCCACCACCGCCAAGACAATAATCCCCAGGACATCATCAATCACCGCCGCGCCGACAATGATTTGACCTTCTTTGGATTTGAGTTGACCTAACTCCGATAAAACTTTAGACGTAATACCAATACTGGTTGCCGTCAAAGCCGCACCCGCAAAAATCGCTGGAATTGCCGCCACATGAAACACCAACATCAATCCTGCCGTACCTGCCGCAAAAGGTGCTGCCACCCCAACACAGGCAACAACTGTGGCTTGAATGCCCACTTCCTTGAGTTGCCGCAGATCGGACTCTAGACCAATTTCAAACAGCAGAATAATCACACCGATTTCCGCAAGAACAGAAATCACTTCACTTTGTGACTCAAAGATCCGGTTCAGTGCTTCTGGCGCAAGCTGATTCAAGCCTTGCAACGCCCTCATAATCACTGAGTCGGCAGCAGACAAGCCACCTTCAGGAAAGATCACCAGGTGCAACGCCGAAACGCCGACAATCACACCAGCCACCAGTTCCCCCAAGACAGGCGGAAAATCCAATTGCCGAGCGACCTCCGCGCCGAACTTACTGGCGAGATAAATCACCACCAGCGTTAGCAATACGCCAGACAGAATAATGGGTGAATCCTCCGCAACAACGGTGGACAAGAATGGTATTGGAGCGATAAGAGTGGCCATCTCCCCACTGAAAGGAGGCAAAATATTGGACAAAATCATGAGTTTAAAGTGATGAAGTTTAAAGGTTTGAGGGAGTGATAAAACTGACTTCTGCCCAGGGGCAAAGTACCGCGAACACAAAATACAGTTACTCAAAAGCCGATGTCATGACCTCGGCCTGTGGGATTTCTGTCGTCTCGATAAGTAGTCAGACAAAATTAAATTGATTCGTTGAGAGAGGGAACAGGGAACAGAAAAATGAGTTGTGTAATTAGGGGTTGCTGATAGCGTAGCGTGCCGTTAGGCATATAAAGCTAAAACTG
>NZ_JAYGHC010000042.1:0-5885 GCF_034932285.1 Cronbergia sp. UHCC 0137 | reverse complement strand
AACCAGATTTAATACTGTTTTTCTCTTCTTCTAATTCTTCCTCCTGACTCCTGACTCCGGTCACTGAGCGTAGCCGATAGCGTAGCGTGGCGTTAGCCATAGTGCTGACTCCTAGCCCTAATGAAAAGACTTTTTCCGCAAACCCTAATTAATCCTGTCTCATTATTTATAACAGCCGTTTAGCCCATAGAAACTCCCACTAATTGCTTGCTTGTTACTTTTCTGGCGCGTACTCTTGATTCAACAACCATCTGGCCCGCAAAAATGTCTCCCGTACAGTACCTCTGCTTCACAGATATAGATAATGCCTGCAAAATCGGTGAAAAACTTGATTGCGACTTGATCCGCAATATTCTCGGCCATCTCCCGATTTTCGGTGAGTACCTCGAACTTTACATTTGAATCGGTGTCGGAAGTGTTGGGTTTACCCGTAGAGCGCACGTTGCGACTCCCTTTACCGCCAGTATCCATCACTGTATAACCAGTCGCCCCGCATTCATCAATGATCTTGGCGATCTTTTTCATCAGAATCTTTTCCGTGACGATGACAAGCTTGTTGGCTTTTTTGGACATCTTGGTTAACTCCTTAAATTATGTACATTAGACTTCTTGGTTTGCCCGGTCAAGGGAGTAAGGACAGACCGCAGCCTCTATGGGATTAGCCTCCACCGAGCGCCTGGGCAAGCCCGACAAAGAAGGGTATGCACAAACCAATGGCAATTGGCGTACCGACGGCTGTGGACGCACCTATATATGCCGATGGATTGGCTGAAGGGATACCGGCTCGCAATGTGGGAGGACCGGAGATGTCTGAACTAGAGGAGGCGATGACAGCTAGTACCACGACACCACCCCAGCTAAATCCCGTGGTGTAGTGGGCAATCATGCCCAGACCGAAGGCGATCGACCCATGTATAAATGGTGCTATCACACTATACACAACATACCATTGAGCCACCTTACGCAGTTCGCCAACCCTTGACCAAGCCTCCATCCCCATGACCAGCATCAAGATCGAAAGCAAGCCGCGAAAGGCGGGATCGTAGAAGCTTTTATAGACATTTTCCGGCTGGGTGAACAGTCCAAGAGCCAGTCCTAACAACATTGCCGATAAGGCAGGACCTCTAAGGCTTTCCTCGATGATCGGCCATATCTTGACCCGATTATCATCAGGATCTTTCTGCTGGCTGAGATACTCCTGTCTGGTGCTGGGATAATTACCAGCCGCAGCGGGTTGCTTGCTTAAAGACTCCTCCATGGCAGAGTCGGCTGATTCTCTAAGTTTCTTCTTGTTGAGGTAAATATTCGCCACAACGATCGCAGTTACGAGGGCGGGGATATCCATAAAGGGATAGAGTGCGCCAGTCCATGCTTCAAATGGAATTTTTTGTTCTTCCAGTACCGTCAGTCCGGCGGCCATGGTAGAACCGCTCACCGCACCAAACAACCCCCCAGTGGCGATCGCATCAACGACTTTGACCTTTGGCAGCTTGGCCAATGTATAGCGGGCGATGAAGACAACAATAATCCCTACCATGATGGCAAATATCATGGGTAACACCATCTCCGTCAGGTTGGACTTACGGATCGCAATTCCACCGGTTAGACCGATTTTGGTGAGCAGCATAAAGACGATGATGGTACAAATTGACTCTGGAATTACCAATTCGCTACCAAGGGCAGCAATGATCATCCCACCAATCAAAAAGGCCAGTGTTGGGGACTGCAACTGGGCAATAAAGTCCTTGATAAATAAGGATACAAAATCCACTAATACCTCCTGGTGCAATAAATGAAATAAATGAAGTTTAAAGAGTTAACGAGAGTAACAGTGAAGGCTTTGATCCCTAAATCACCTATAGCTAGGGTTTACGGTCATTGGCGCGATCGGTTCAGAGATCAATGTTCGTGTTTCTCCAAACAACGCGGCAAAGAAGCCTACACAAACTAACCCCATAGAAACCACCAAGGAGAAAAACTCCTGACGCAAACCTAAAGCCAAGGCTAGGTGCTGCGAGATCATGGTCTCTCTGACATAGCCAAAGACATCACCTCGCAGATTATTTAACCTTGATTGGTGATTGCCATAATTGGGGAATAAAGGTTATGTCAAATTTAAGCAAGCCATTTGATGATGATTTGCTTGGAAATGAACGCTGAAGGTGATGTATCTCGCGTTCAAAAAAGTCCCAACAAAAAGCTGTCGAGGATGATCGCTGATATATTTCAGAATTTGGAGATATTAAATTATTTGGATATTTTTAACTTTACGATATTAGTGAGTAACTTTAAATATTGAACACCAAGAAAATTCTTATTGAACACCAAGGAATTTTTTGATGTAGCCTAATATTCTCATAACTTACGCAGACAATTTATCATCATGGCTGGGTGTAGGATATAGACTTCTTACTAAGATACAAAGTTGGGTTAACGATAGGATATGCCGTAGGTACACCACTTTCACTTCTACATCTGCAAAACATTCACGCCCGAATCACAGTAATCCGACGTTGATTTTCCGTAATCACAACCTCAGTTGATAACCTTTCTTCCATTGGGAGGGCATTTTTCCGCCTATCAAACACAAATAACCAACCAAAATCCAACCCCAAACGGGCTAAATACGATTCTAATTGCTCAATCCCATCAGTTTGGGGATCGCGTTTTTTATCCCTCCAGACCTTTAACTCAATCCCTAACGTGACATCCCTGTAACGCAGACATAAATCCATTCTGTCGCTACCAATTGCATATTCTCTTTCCAAAATTCCACCACCATTAACCACACGATGTAAAAAAGCCATTAATACTATGTGGGGAGCGATTTCATGGTAAACAGCACTACTTAATAATGGTTCTCCATGCTGTCGCCAAAATTTGATAAATGCTGCAAGTAACCCATCTATATTTAATTCACCTTTTGAAGTCAACCAACTAGGACTAATCAGAGGTAAACTATCCTGAGTTCCTTGTACTAAAACGCGGGGAATGACTTCACGATATATCGGGTTAGAAATAACCAATCCTCCCGCCGGGTCGCGTCGCAATAATCCTAAATCTATTAAATATTGGCGATCATCTGCTAAGGTATCAGGTAATGTTTGCCCTGCTAAAATTGGTTCAATAATATTTTTAACTCGTTTGTCTCTGAGTTTTTCAGCTAAACTATCCAAATGAGTATCTTGACGAGCAATTAATATTTCTTTTGCTTGTAAAATATGTTCTTTAGTAATAGCAATATTTCTATCTTTAACCATTTTTTCTACAACTTCCTTAGCTAAAGCATTCACTAACCAAGGTTGTCCTTGGGTTAAATCGAAGGCTGTGGCTGTAGCTTCTGGTGTGAAAATTTGTCCTGTTGCTTGTGTATGTTGTTGATAGAGTTCTGTAACTTCTTCAGCATTAAAATTTCTCAGGGTAATGGAACTAACTTTAATATTAAAAGGACTGGATGTATTTAATCTGTCACTACCACCCGATGCTACTTTATAATCTCGCACATCTCGTAAACCAATTAATCCCACAGATGAGGGAAAATTTTCTGGACGATTGGGGAAACCGTCTCTTAACTGTCGTAAAACTGAAATTAAAGTTTCATCTTGCAAAGAATCAATTTCATCAATAAATATTACCAAAGGTCGGGAGCAAGACTGTGACCAACTTTGTAAAAAAGCCTTAATTCTGTTTCCTGGTTCTTCCTGTTGCCATTGTTTAACAGGTGGTTGTAATTCTTTGGGTAAACGAATATCTATGGTATTATACCAAGTTCCTAAAATCGCTAATTCTGCTGCACTGGGGTCATGATTAAATGCACTCCCTACTTCCACTGATACCATCACTGCTGCATAATTTCCTGTGGCGGTAAGTTGCTGTGCTAGGGATAACATTGCGGTGGTTTTCCCTGTTTGTCGTGGTGCGTGAAGGACAAAATAACTTTCTTGTGCAATTAACATTGATAAGTCGGGAAGACGACTTGTGGCTGAGATGGTATAGTTTTTTTCAGGTTTACAAGGACCTGCAATATTAAACCAGCGAGACATGATGATTTTGGCGGTTGGTGAACTCTTTGATTTTAGATGATTTTCGGGTTGGGGATTTTGCTATAATCTTAAAAAAGTAATCGCCTTGGCGACTAGAAGTCGCGGCTACACAGACAAAACCCACCTCCGTGGGTTGTAAACCCTTTATTTGACCTTAGTCCGCGCAGGCGGACTTTGTTTGTGTAGTAGCGATTTATAATCACCGGAAACTTTTCAAACATCCTCTTAGAAAATAGATTGCTGATGCGATTCCTACGGAGCGCTTCGCTATCGCCGCATAAACCACTACTCACCGCAATAGCGATCGCCTTGGGGAAATAAATTGTTAATGCGATCTCTTATTTCCCACATTAAACAGCAACTAAGTTCAAGAAAAAACTAACTCTGGTTCGTTAATTAGACGTAATAATTTTACTCGTTCGATTGTTTCCATGGCGAAGGTATTGCCTTGTTTATCGGTAAAGTCGATTAGAAAGGCTTTATGGTCAAATGACATTAAGACTGTTCCCATTTGTCCTCGGCGGAGTCTGATTTGCTGATGGGTGACTTTGTGAGTAGCGATCGCATCTTCAGTTAGGGCAACAAGATCGTATTCTTGGATTTCGTTCATGGTGTTTTTTAATTAATTGGATAAGTGTTAGTTAGGCGTGGAAAGTCTTCGGTAATTTTGATAATCCAACAACTTACAACTAGGGATTCACCAACATTGGTACTTATTAGACTATTTGGACAGATCGCCCATCATCACCCACAAAATCTGATCGTCTATTCCCTCAAACAAAACAGCGATCGCCTTTAGAAAATAGATTGCTGATGCGATCGCTTAACTCCTCAAATCGCCAATATAAGCACCAATTTGTTTAAGACCCTGCAAAACTTGAACACGCTCTGTTGTATTTTCTAGCAAGCGATAAGTAGGCGATCGCGTATATTGAGGGGCATTTTGGTGGCGATCGCATTTCAAAAATAATACTTCTCTTCCATTTGTAACCATTCCATAGCAACTTGACTGTAAGTTAGGAGCGCTCAACAAATAAGTAAGTGCTTGGGGGATTCCTGCTGTAACGTCTAGCCTTGCGGGTTTTGATTCGATTACCAAAATCCAAAAACTATCTTGGATCACCAAAATATCAATTCGACCTTGAACTGCTATACCATTAGCTTCGTCCGCAACTTCGATATTGGTACTTACTTCTGCTTTTACCAAAAAAGGAAATTGATAGAAGCCGGCTAAATCTAGCAATGGTGATATAACCACAAGCTTAACAATTTCTTCGAGGGGTGGTTCTTCTTGACTGAGATAGGTGTAGTTTCGAGTGAGGCGATCTAGTCCTTGTAGTTCCGCTTCGGTTAGAGGCGGTGCATTATTTAACCATTCATCAAAAAAGCGATCGCTAGTGTCGAATCTCAAGCCAAAGGTTTGACGGAGGATGCCAAGGGTAAGGCTACTAGCATTTGTAATCACGGTTAAATCCCTATAGTAATTACATGAAGTTTAGATATTTAATCTAGGTTGTAATCCCTAATATACAATACATTAAGAGCAAAAGAGCGATCGCTGATCTCAAAGGTTGAGTTGACGTAAGAAAACCAACAATTCCTGGTGAGTAGATAAATATCAATAGACCTCTTGCAAAAGTCCTTCTTTGCATTCTCCTCTCTGCGCCTCTGCGTCTCTGCGTGAGGAAAAAAAATATAATACTCAAGCCCGAATCACAGTAATCCGACGTTGATTTTCCGTAATCACAACCTCAGTTGATAACCTTTCTTCCATTGGGAGAGCATTTTTCCGCCTATCAAACACAAATAACCAACCAAAATCTAAACCCAAACGCCCTAAAT